>SLKW01000209.1 GCA_007134405.1 Paracoccaceae bacterium | reverse complement strand
TCCCCAAGCAACGCCAGGAATGGCCCGGCCTCGCCTGCCGCATGGACCCGCTGCCCGACCACGGCGAGGAAAGCTATCGCGGCTCGGGTCGGCTGCAGGGGCGGCGGGCGCTGATCACCGGCGGAGACAGCGGCATCGGCGCAGCGGTCGCAATCGCCTTCGCGCGCGAGGGCGCCGATATCGCGATCAGCCATCTGGAGGCTGAACAGGAGGACGCTGACTGCATCATCGATTTGGCCCTTAAGGAGGGGCGCACCGCCCTTTCGCTGCCCGGCGACATCCGCGACGAGGAGACCTGCAAGGCGCTGGTCGCGAAGGCAGTCGAGGGTCTTGGCGGGCTCGACGTCCTTGTCAACAATGCCGGCCGCCAGCAATACTGCACCGATCTCGCGGAGCTTTCCACCGAGGCCTTCGACGCCACCGTCAAGACCAATGTCTACGCGCCCTTTTGGATCACCCGCGCCGCGCTGCCGCACCTGGAGGCCGGCGCCTCGGTCATCTTCACCGCCTCGGTGCAGGCGCGCGACCCGTCGGGGCATCTGCTGGACTACGCGCAGACCAAGGCTGCGAACCTCGCCTTTGCGCAGGGGCTGGCCAAACAGCTCGCGCCGCGCGGCATCCGCGTCAACGCGGTCTGCCCGGGGCCATATTGGACTGCGCTGCAAATCTCGGGCGGGCAGCCGCAGGAGGCGATCCCGGAATTTGGCGCCTCCGAACCCTTGGGCCGCGCCGGCCAGCCTGTCGAGATCGCGCCGCTCTATGTCTTGCTCGCCTCGGACGAGGCGAGTTACATCACCGGGGAACACCTTGCCGCGATCGGCGGGAGCGGCCTCTGAGCCGCGCCGAGGACAGGACAGCGCGCCATGCAGATTTTCGCGTGCCCCGCTTGCGGCGAACAGGTCTGGTTTCACAACCTCACCTGCTCCTGCGGGGCGGCGCTGAGCTTCGATGTCGCGCACCAAGAGATGGTTACGGCGGACGCCCCTTGCCGCCACCGTGACACACTGGGCTGCAACTGGACGTCGCTCCATCACCATGGCGCATGCTTGTCTTGCGGCATGACCCGGACCCATCCCGATCTGGAGGTACCTGAAAACCGCGCCCATTGGTCCGAAACGGAAGCGGCCAAGCGCTGGGTCTTGGACGGACTGGTCCGCTGGGGCTGGTTCGTACCCCCAGATGACGGCGCCCGGCCCGTCTTCGACATGCTGGCCGAACGGACCTCGGCCCAGGAGCTCCCGGTAATGATGGGCCACGCCGATGGGCAGATCACCATCAACGTGAACGAGGCCGACCCTGCCCTGCGCGCGCAACGACAGGCGGAGCTGGGCGAAGCCTACCGCACGATGACCGGGCACATGCGCCACGAACTTGCGCATTTCCTTTTCTGGCGGCTTTCGCAGGACAACGTTTTCCTGGATGCGTTCCGCGCGCTGTTCGGAGACGACCGGCAGGATTACGCGGTGGCACTCTCTGCCTATTACGACAAGCCTCCGGCCCCGGACCCCGCCCATATCACCCGATATGCCCAGGCCCATCCGCACGAGGACTGGGCCGAGACGGTCGCCCATCTTCTGCACCTGACCGATCTGACCGATTCAGCCGCAGCGGCAGGCTTCGTCACGGGCGGCGACGCCTACCGTCAGGGCGATACCGATGTGCTACTCAATCGGGCGGTGGAACTGGCCATCAGCATGAACCATATCAACCGCGCCCTTGGCCAGCCCGACGTTTACCCCTTTGTCGTCACCGGTCTGGTGCGCGAAAAATTGCGCTTCGCGCATCGCTGGCTTCGCCGCGTCGAGAGTTGAGCCACGGCGCAGACCGCGACAGGGCGCACGCGGTTCGGTATTCCGCGCGAAAGCAGCGGCCCCCGGAACCGCCCCTTTCGGCATGCGTTTCTGTCGGACCGCAAGGCATCAAAGGGAGAACGCCATGGACAACCTCAAGGACGTCTACATCGACCAGCTTCAGGACCTGTGCAGCGCGAACCGGCAGGCGACCGACGTGACGCGCGACTTGTCCCGCGCGGCGAAAAGCGAAGCGCTGCGCGCGGCGCTGGAGCGCGGTGTGGAAGGGATCGAAGACGGCTGCAAGAAGCTGCAGCAGATCATCAAGGCGCATGGCTCGGATCCGGAGGCCGAGCACTGCAAGGGCATGGAAGGTCTGGTGCGCGAAGCGCGCGCTCACGCGCTAGAAGAGGATTTCGGTGGCGATGACGCGCGCGATGCGATGATCATCAGCCAGTATCAGCGCATGGCCCATTACGCGATTGCAGGCTACGGCTGCGTGGCGGCTTATGCCGAGCAGCTTGGTCTGAAAGACGACGCCAAGACCCTACGCGAAATGCTCGACGCTGCCTATTCCGGCGACCGGACCATGAGCGAAATCGCGGAGGGAAAGATCAACGTCCGCGCGGTCTAAGACTGCAGTGCACGCCCTTCGGAACGCCCGACCTGCGAAACGTCGAGCAGGCCGGGCCAAACCCGTTCCGAGCCTTCACGACACTCAACTTGCAGAAAGGAATTGGCCGAATGACCGATGAAAAACACGTCGACCGTGTCTGGGAACTGATGAACGAGATTGGCTTTTGCATGCTCAGCACACGCGACGGGACCGAGATCCGCGCCCGCCCGATGGCTGCCCACGTCGTGCGTGACGAACATGCGATTTACTTTCTTACCGACGCCGAAAGCCATAAGGATGAAGAGGTCGCGCGCGAGCCCCATGTCGGCCTTGCCTTTGCCGACACGGGTAAGCACAATTATGTCTCGGTGACGGGTCGGGCTACCGTTTCCAACGACCGCAAAAAAATCCGGGAGCTGTGGTCAACGCCGGCCAGGGCTTGGTGGGAGAGCCCCGATGATCCGTCGATCCGCGTGCTGACGATCATCCCGAACGATGCGCAGTATTGGGATGGGCCGGGAAAAACCGTTGGCCTGATCAAGATGCTGGCTGCCGCTCTGTCAGACTCGCGCCCGGACATGGGCGACAAGGCAAAAGTGAACTTGTAACCATCCCGGATCATCCGAGGATCGGAAAAAAGGCCCTGCCACCTGGCAGGGCCTTTTGTGCTGGCTATCAATGCGGCGGGGACTGCGCGAGGCTGCCCAACGCCCGGTTCACGGTCAGGCTCGCCAGTATGGCTCAAGCCCATAATGCTTGTGCGACTTCTCTTGCCAGGTACGGTCCTCGTACCAATTACCATCATGGCGCGGCGCGCTTTCCAGCTGTTCCTTGGTGAGTTCGGTCACATAGCCGCCCCGCCCCTCGTCATAGGACAGGCGACCGAAAGGGACCGGGTGGTACTCGGCGCCCAGCCCCAGAACGCCGCCGAACTGCAAGACTCCATAGACGACCCTCCCCGAAACGGGTTCGATAATAATGTCGTCGATATGGCCAAGTTCGTCGCCATTCGGGCTGTACACCTTCGTTCCTTGCGCAGCCTTGCCCGAGATCAGGCGGCTCTCGTCGGCATTGGTTCCGCTGGATGTGGTGATCGGGCCTGACCCTTCGGCGGATCTGTCATCATGCATCGGTATCTCCCTTGCTCGCATCGTAAGACGGCCTTCCCGCCTTTGCTGTGGGTATACGCACAAGGCGGTCGTGCGTTCCGTCGGCCAGCTGGAAGCGTGAGGGCGCGATACCTTGCGCGGAACCCGGAAGACCGTTTGCGGGTATACATATCAACACAAGCGCGCGGGGGGCGCACATCTATGCCCGAAGTCGGCAGCTCGATAAGCGACAGGGGAAGAACCAACGCCCAGCCGCGCGGGGGGGAGTCACGGCGTTCTGAGGATACAAAGCCCGATCTTTGGGTCGCCCTTCTTGGCGCCGCAGCGCTCGGCGTCGCAGGATACCTCACCGGGCGCAGGACGCGGCGAGCGCTTCCGCCCGATGGGAGCCCCTATAAAAATCGCTCAAATCAGGTCCAAGAGGGAGAAGCGAGTAGCCCGCGCCCGCAGGCAGGGTTCGGGCGCAAGAGTGGTCAACGCGCTTACGCGCCCCAGCATATCCCGTCGCCCGGCTGGCGAGACATCGCGTTCCGCGTCAAGGACGCTATCACCCGCGACCGCGTTCTGATCGTGGCGGGCGGCGTAACATTCTATGCGATCCTGTCACTCTTTCCGCTGATCGCGGCCTTTGTCGCGATTTACGGCCTGTTCGCCGACCCCAGCGATGTGGCTCGTCTGGTCGATGATCTGGACGGTACGGTCCCTCAAGAAGTGCTGGGCGTGATCGAGGAACAGCTTGATCGCCTTGTCGCCGTGGACACGGGCGCGTTGACGCTCACCTCTCTCATCGCGCTTGCCGTCGCCTTCTGGAGCGCCAATGGCGGCGTCAAGGGGCTGATGGAAGCGATGAACGTCGCCTACAACGAGCGTGAAGAGCGTAGCTTCGTGAAGCTGAACCTTACTGCCATGTCTATGACTCTAAGCGGGATGGCTCTCGTTGCGACGCTGATTGCCCTGAGCGCCGTCGTGCCGGCGATCGTGGCGCTGTTCCCCGGCGATGGCTGGCGCGATGCGCTGCTCCTTTGGGGGCGGTGGCCACTGATGGCCGTCCTCCTGATCGTGGCATTGGCCATTCTTTACCGACTTGGACCAGACCGGCGCGCAGCCAAATGGCGCTGGATCACGCCTGGCGCGATCGCCGCATCCGTCGGAATGATCGCGGTATCGGCGGCGTTTTCGTTCTACACATCGAATTTCGCCGCGTATGACGAGACCTATGGATCGTTCGGCGCCATAATCGCGGTAATGATGTGGTTCTGGCTGACGTCCATCGTGGTGATCGTCGGCGCCGAGATCAACTCCGAAACCGAACACCAGACCGCCCGCGACAGCACGATTGGCCCCGATCGCCCGATGGGCGAGCGCAACGCACGGATGGCGGACAAGGTTGCGTCCCCACTCTCAAG
>SLKW01000414.1 GCA_007134405.1 Paracoccaceae bacterium | reverse complement strand
TCGTAGTCTCCATGGAGAAACTCACCTCCTGTTATCCAACAGGGCCTGAGTCTCAAATCACCCGGATCAGAAACAGGTGGGTGCCAAGCGACGCTTACTTTCGAACGTCACCGATCCGCGCCACATCGTCGCGATCCAGCTGAAGATCTTGATCCCCGTCGGCACCGCGATCGTCATCGATGCCAGCATGAAATAGGTCTGCTGCGTCACCGACATGCCGACTGTGAACATGTGGTGCGCCCAGACCACGAAGCCCAGCACCGCGATCGCGATCATCGCCCAGACCATCGGCAGGTAGCCGAAGATCGGCTTGCGCGAGAAGGTGGCAATGACGTGGCTGATGATCCCAAAGCCGGGCAACACGACGATGTAGACCTCGGGATGGCCGAAGAACCACAGGATGTGCTGGTAAAGGACCGGGTCGCCCCCGCCCGCCGGGTCGAAGAAGGTGGTGCCGAAGTTGCGGTCGGTCAGCAGCATGGTGATCGCGCCCGCCAGCACCGGCAGCGCCAGCAGGATCATCCAGGCGGTGATGAAGATCGACCAGGCGAACAGCGGCACCTTGAACAGTGTCATCCCCGGCGCGCGCATGTTCAGGAAGGTGGTGATGATGTTGATCGCACCCAGGATCGACGAGGCGCCCGACACATGGACCGCGAAGATCGCGAAATCCATGGCGAATCCGGCCTCGTAGGTGGTGCTCAGCGGCGGGTAAAGCACCCAGCCGACGCCCGCGCCGGTGCCCAGGTCCCCGCCCCCGCCCGGCGCGAAAAGCGAGCAGACGGCCAGGGTCGAACCCGCGACATAAAGCCAGTACGAAAGGTTGTTCAGCCGCGGGAACGCCATGTCCGGCGCGCCGATTTGCAGCGGCATGAAGTAGTTGCCAAAGCCGCCGAACAGCGCCGGAATGACCACGAAGAACATCATCAGGACGCCATGCGCCGTGACCAGCACGTTCCACAGATGCCCGTTGGGCGTGCAGTCGCCCTGGCTGATCAGCCGCGCGCCCTCGGCGCACATGAACTGAACGCCGGGTTCCATCAGCTCCATCCGCATGTAGACGGTGAAGGCGACGGCGATGAAGCCGACCACCCCCGAGGTTACCAGATAGAGGATGCCGATGTCCTTGTGGTTGGTGGACATGAACCAGCGGGTGAAGAACCCCCGGGATGCTCGGCCTGAAGGATCGCGTAAATGAGCATCCACCATGTGGACCCCTCCCTACGGTCGCGCCGACTCCACAGTTCCGCACTGTACGGAAGCGTCCCGCGCGTTCGCCACGTCGAAAGATTCAGAACCGCGGGGGCAGCAAGTCGGACTCTCACCCACAACACCAGAATCGGTATTATCAATACCTATTACTGGGGGTGTTCCTTGGCAACCTGAAACCGCCCTACGATCAATCCGAGCCCCGGCCGCTGAACATCATGGGCAGAAATTACCTGTTCGCCTGTTGCGTCGATCGGACCGGAAACCATTCAGGTTACGGAACGCTCTGCGGGCCCGCCATGTGGCGGACCCTTGGGAGGAGCGAGGCCGTAACAGCGGCGTTTCAGCGGCTGTCAGTGCCCGTGGGCGCCGGTATCGACATCCGAGTGCGGAACGACTTCGCCGTTCTCGTCGAGCGCGGCGAAGATCTCATGGTCCTCCTCACCCTCGACGATGAGATAGCCCGCGAGCCCGCGCTCAGCGCGCGACAGCGCATGATCGACGAGTACGTAGCGTCCCGGAACTTGGCAGGTGAATTCGGCGATGCCGGCACCGCCGGGCGCAACCTGCATCATCTGCGAATTCTGGAGCGGCGGGTTGGTCACCGAGCCCTCCTGATAGACGCGGTCGAAGATCTCGCCGATCACGTGGAAGCTCGACATCTTGTTCGGCCCGCCGACACCGAAGAAGATCCGCACCGTGTCGCCCACCTGCGCGCGCAGCGGGTAGTGAGAGGTCAGCGCGCCGACATGGCCGTTGAAGACGTAGTATTCCGGCCGTTCGTCGATGAGCTTCTCGAAGCTCTCGTTCAGGAGGCCGGACGAGCCGAAGGGCTCCTCGGTGTAAATCTCGCCCTGCATGACGTAGTACTCGTGATCCACCGGCGGCAGCCCCTCTTCGGGTTCGACCAGGATGAGTCCGTACATGCCGTTCGAGATGTGCATGGCAACCGAAGGCACCGCGCAGTGGTAGACATAGAGGCCGGGATTGAGCGCCTTGAAGCGGAATCGCCGCTCTTCGCCGGGGTAGGCGGTCGTCACCTCGGCACCGCCGCCGGGGCCGGTCACGGCATGGAAGTCAACGTTGTGGGCGAACCAGCTGTCTTCGTGGTTGCGCAGCCGGACCTCGACCGTATCGCCGACTCGGACGCGCTGGAAGGGACCGGGCACGGTGCCATTGAAGGTCCAGAAGCGGTACATCGCGTGCTCGTCGAGATGCGCCTCGATTTCGATCGTCTCGAGTTCGATCTGAACCGTCGCCGGTTCGCGCCGGTCGATCGGGGGCGGGACATTCGCCGGGTTCTCGGCGATGTCGGTCATGTCGGGATGCGCGGGGTTGACGCTGTAGACGCGGCCGCTGAGGCTTCCACTGTGCACGTCGTGGCGGGCCTGGTGGAGCATCTGGTTAGGAAAGTCCTCGCGCTGGGCGAAGGCTGCCGGCGCGGCCAAGGTCGTTCCAGCGGCCAGGCCGGCAGTACCGAGAAGCAGGCTGCGGCGGTTGAGCCTTGGCTCCTGCGCCGGGTCTTTGGGCGTGCCGGGACGGCGGACGTGCTCAGACATGTTCTTCTCCTCTGGGGGCTTGGGCGGCACTCGACCGGCTTCCGGCCGGGCGCCGCATTCTTGCCGCGCCTCGTGCGCGCGACTGGGTGGACCGGCCGAAACCACCGGTGCAGTAGCTATCGACCGGTACCGAGAGGAGCGCCGACCGTCATTCCGGCCAGGGAGACCGTCTCTGGCCGTGGGGCGAACTTCGTTTGCTGACGATCCGATCAATCCGCCTCGCCCTGAGGCCCGTCGCTCCTGCTCTCGCTCTCGGTGAACTGAGCGAGGTAGGCGTACATGTCATCGGCACCTGCGCGCATCTGGAAGGACATCGGGGAACGCGCGCTGGCGTTACCGCTTGCCGCGCGGACGAAGTGGGTGGGATTCTGGACATAGGCGACGAAGTTTTCTTCGTCCCAGATGACCCCCTCCGCGCCGATCGCGGCCAGCACGCCGCTGTAGCCGAAATCCTCGTCCGCGGTCCCGGCCTGGGCACCGACCACTCCGTGGAGATTTGGGCCAACGCGACTGCCACGCTGGATAACCTCGCCATCGGGACCACTGATCATGTGGCAGGACCGGCACTGGCGGAACTGCGACTCGCCGGCGACTGCGTCACCTGTCGCCGCGGCAAGTTCGGCACTCGCGGCATCCTGGGCGTGGGTCGCCCAGCCGGCGAGCGACATGGTCGCGGCGGAGACGGCGATCAAGGCAGATTTTCTCAGCATCGCGTACTCCAACTTCGCTTCGGACGGCATCTCCTCAAACGGCGCGCTCAAGGTTCGTCACGTGAAGAAGGCAGCAGAGCTTCGACCGCAAGTGGGACGAGGCCGGAGATGTTTATCTGGATCATGGCGATCTCCCTTGAGATGAATGTCGCTCATCGGTTGTGGGCGCGGCAGCATTTGAACCAGGTTTCATAACGGCTTTCCCGCGGACGACGCTCACCTGGATCAGTCCGTGCCACCGTTCGATGCGCCCCTGGCGGTTTCGCAGACCACAGGCATCCCGGTGATGAGGCGCGAAGGACGCGCGGCGTGTGCCCGGAAATCCCACCCTCCGAGGAGGTGGACTGACGGGAGCAGGTTGAGCGCCTATCGCAAGAGCTCAGCCGAGCCGCACTGATCCATGTTGTGGCGGCACTCCGGCAAAAAGCTTAGGTTCTGATGTGTTCGTGCTGACTGTCGAATGCGCTGCCCGAAAGCCCCTTCGGGGCGGACCAAACTGCAAGTTGGCAGGCGCAGAGACTGACCAGCAGGACCACTATTCAATGGGCGCTCCGCCCTCAGGAGGACATCCAGTGCTCGTCAAGGACATGCCAGAAGCGACGTGCGGAAGGCTCATGACTGTTACGGGCGCCACCAAACTGATCGAGGCTGCAAGACTGCTTTGCTCCGGATCGGACGTTGTGGTCGTGTGCGGTGGGGACGGGTCACTTCAAGGCGTCCTCACCAAGACCGACGTGGTCAGGCAAATCAGCACATGCCAAGGCAATGCGTGTCACGTCAGGGTTGAGGCGGTCATGACGAGTGACGTCGTGCTCTGTCTGGAGTCGGACCACTTGAAGGACGTTTCCGAGCGAATGAAAGCGCGGCATCTGAAGAATATCCCTGTGGTGGACGTGAAGAGGCGCCCTTCGGGATTGTTGAACGCGCGCGCAGTGCTTCGTGTCTTGCTGGGCGATGCCGAGCAGGAGGAGGCGCAGATCATCGATTACGTGAAGGGCGTGGGCTATCAATGAACGCCTATCGCCCCCTGATGGCCGCGATCAGAGAGAGTGCATGATGACGACTTCCCCATCGCCGCCGCACGAGGTTCGCCAACGCGCTCTGTCGCGGTGGGACGACGAAGGCGGCGCTATCGCCTCCGCAAGCCAAGAGGTGCAGCATGATACTCCCGATGTGACGAATGCGGAGCTTGTACTTCTCCGCGTCCGAGTGATCGCGCTCGAGAACCTTTTGATCGCGGTGTTGGCAGAAGGCTCGGGCCGGCAGCGCCAGACTGCGCTCGACATGGCGGACGTCATCTCTCCCAGGGCGGGCTATTCGCAACACCCACTTACGATCCGGGCGGCCCAGCATATGTCCGACCTCGTCGCGCGTGCCACCCACTTTCGAACAGCTCACATTTGACGCATCCGGGATGCACTATGGTCCAGACGCAGCACGAGGACGCCGC
>SLKW01000471.1 GCA_007134405.1 Paracoccaceae bacterium | reverse complement strand
TGCGCCCGAAGCTTTCGTAATAGCGCTCGGCCGCCTCGGTCGAGATGCAGACAGGCGTCACCGAAGGGTCGGGGCGCAGGCGCAGGTCGGTGCGGAATACATAGCCCTCGCCGCTATGCTCGGACAGCATCGTGGCCCCCTTGCGCGTGGCGCGGATGAAGGAGGCGCGCGCGTCGTGGTAGTCATCGGGGTCGAAGCGGTCCTCGTCGAAGAGGCAGATCAGGTCGATGTCGGAGGAATAGTTCAACTCGAAGGCGCCCATCTTCCCCATGGCGAGTGCCAGCATGCCCGCGCCCGTCTCCTCTTCGCCGGACTGGGCGCCGGGCAGTTTGCCGCGGCGGATCTCCTCCGCCAGGTTGGTAGCAAGCGCGCGCTGCACGGCGGCGTCGGCGAAGCGGGTCAGTGCGCCGGTCACCTCCTCCAGCGGCCAGGCGCCGGAGAGGTCGGCCAGCGCGACCAGAAGCGCGACGCGGCCCTTGGCGCGGCGGAGGTTGCTTGCAGTGGCCTTGGGCGCGTCGGGGACCAGCGTGGCGAGTATCGCATCGAGCGCCGCGTCGGGCCCCTCTGCCAGGGCCGCGCGCAACCAGTCCTCCTCGGCCGCGATCAGGGCCTTGAGGAAGGGGCTGCAACCCGCGGTGCCGGCAAGGAGGTCGCGCAGTTCGGGCGGCTGGTCGTCAAAGCGCGCGGCGATCTCATCGCCCGCGTCGCGGTCATGGGCGATGGGGACGCGGGTGAGTCGTTGGGCAAAACCGGTCATGGCACGATTTTCGCCATGCGGGCCGCAAGGTCAACGCAGGTGATGCGCCGGCACGGGTGCCCGCAAAACGGGCAGGGTTCGCAAAGTTTCGCGCAGCGGAGGTTTTTTGTCCGGATCTTGTCTGGAAATGCGGATTTTCGTGTTATCTTTTCTCGGCACGAGCAATGGAGGACTTCCGATGAAAGCCAGACTTACTCTTGCCGCGCTGATCCTCGCCGCCACGCCGGGCCTTGCGTTCGCCATGTGCAGCGGGATGAAACCGTCGGAAACCGCGATGTCTTGCGCCGATGGCATGGTTTGGGACAGCCAGACCCGGAGTTGCGTGGCGCCCGTCAGCAGCTGACGGCATTTCCGGCGTCCCGCGGGGCGCCAAACCTCTTCCTTCCTCCGCGTCCCTTCGGGGACGCTTTTTTCATCCACGCGTGCCCTCCTCCAGCCAGTCGGCATAGCCGGGATTGGCCGACAACACCGGCAGCGCGACGATCGCCGGCAGGTCGTAGGGATGCGCCTTGCCGATCAGCGCGCAGAGCCGGTCGAAGACCGCCATCCGCGTCTTCAGCCTGAGCGCCACTTCCGGGTCGCTTTCCACCCGCCCCTCCCAGAGATAGACGCTTTCAACCCCGGCGATCACATTGGCGCAGGCGGCGAGTCCCGCCTCGACCGCAGCGCGGCCGATGGCGCGGGCCGTATCGATATCCGGGCAGTTCACCTCGACCTCGATCATCTGCGTCATCGCTCGACTCCCCTTGCCTTGACCGGCCCCATCCTGCCACAGTCGGGCGCAGGAGGGCAGCGATGAAACGGTTCCTGAAGGGGCTTAGCGTGGCGGTACTGGCGCTGGCGGTGCTGGCCGGCGCGACGGCGGCATGGAAGCACGAGGAGATCACGCGCCTGATGGCGGTGAACACGCTGTTCCACGAGGACCGCATCGTCGGGAACTTCTCGGGCATGGACGCGCTCTTCCACCATGTCGTGATGGATGGCGGCACGCACGCCCCCCTGCCCCGCGGGCCCAAGGCCGCGATGCCCGAGGGTTTCGACGACTGGATCGAGGTCCGCGCCGTCACAGGCATCGTTGTCCTGAAGGACGGGCAGATCGTCCACGAAAGCTACCACCGCGGCACCACGTCCGAGGATCGGCGGATTTCGTGGTCCGTAGCCAAGAGCGTGCTTTCGCTTCTCCTGGGAACGCTGCATCATGACGGCACGATCCCCAACCTGGACGCCCCGGTAACCGATTATGCGCCCGACCTCGCCGACTCGGCCTATGACGGGGTGACGATCCGGCAGGTGGCGCAGGTGGCCTCGGGCGTGGCGTTCGACGAGGATTACCTGGACTTCTGGTCCGACATCAACCGGATGGGGCGCGTGCTGGCCCTGGGCGGCACGATGGACGGCTTTTCCATCGGCCAGCGCAACCGCCGCGGCGAGGCGGGCGTGGATTGGCAATACGTCTCGATCGACACGCACGTACTGGGCATGGTCATCCGTGGCGCCACCGGGCGCAGCATCGCCGAGCTGATGGAGGATGGTTTCTTCCGCCCACTGGGGATGGAGCGCGACCCGATCTACCTTACCGACGGGCGCGGCGTCGAGTTCGTGCTCGGCGGTCTCAACATGACGACGCGCGACTATGCCAGGATCGGGCAACTTGTCGCGCAAGACGGGCATTGGCAGGGCGAGGAGCTGGTCCCCGCCGACTGGATCGCCCATTCGACGCAGGCAAGCGCGCCCGGCGGTGCGCTCTACGGCTATCAGTGGTGGCTCGCGCCAGACGCCCCACCGGGCGAAGTCTACGGGCGCGGGGTCTACGGGCAGTTCCTCTGGATCGACCGGGCGCGGCAGGTCGTGATCGCGGTCAACGCCGCCGACCGCGGCTTCCGGACGCCGGGTGCGCACGCATCCAGCACCGCCATGTTCCGCGCAATTGCTGCGGGGCTTGCCGACCCTACCCAAACGGAGGGAGAAGGATGACAAAGGAACCGTCGCTCAACGTTCTGGGCTTGCCGCTCGAGGAGTGTTCGACCGATCCGGTCACGGGCTTCTTTCGCAATGGATGCTGCGATACCGGCGCGGAGGATCGCGGCCTGCACACCGTCTGCGCCGAGATGACGGCCGAGTTTCTGGCACTTTCGAAGTACCTGGGCAACGACCTGAGCACGCCCCGACCGGAATGGGGCTTTCCCGGCCTGAAGCCCGGGGATCACTGGTGCCTCTGCGCCGCGCGCTTCCTTCAGGCCCACGAGGAAGGCGCAGCACCGCGCATCCGGATGCGCGCCACCCATCGGCGCACACTGGAGGTCGTTCCGTTCGAGGTGCTGCAACGCCACGCGACCGACCAGGATTGAAGCGGCCGCCTCGCAAATGTGACCTTTCTGTAACACTTTTATGTCGTCATCGCGTGTCGTTGATCCCGCGCAAGGCGATCCGAAAAAGCATCTGCGAGACAGGTCCATTGCCCGTGCGCAAAGGAGCTACCATGTCGCTGAAAACCGACTCCCCGTCCGCCCAACCCATCCCCGACGCGGATACGCCCGATAGCGCACTTCCGGCGAGCGAGACTGCGACACCGGCCACGGCCCCGGCGCCCGCCGCGAGCCCGTCCGAGACCGTAGCCGTGGCGCCGGCAAAATCCGGACCGCGTCACCGCCCGTCGATGTCCGGCCAACCAAGCCAGTTTCCCTCAATCGATCCGAATCGCATTCGCCAAGCCTTCGAGACCGGCAGATTCCCCTATCCTCGCGGCCTCGCGCGGCGCCCATACGAGCACGAGAAGGCCCGCCTGCAAGCCGAACTCCTGAAGGTCCAGATCTGGGCGCAGGAAACCGGGCAGAAGTTCGTGATCCTTTTCGAAGGCCGCGACGCCGCTGGCAAGGGTGGCACGATCAAACGCTTCATGGAGCACCTGAACCCCCGCTTCGCCCGCGTCGTCGCACTGAACAAGCCCTCCGACGTCGAGCGTGGCCAATGGTTCTTCCAGCGCTACATCCAGCACCTGCCGACCGCAGGCGAAATGGTCTTCTACGACCGTTCCTGGTACAATCGCGCTGGAGTCGAGCGGGTGATGGGCTTCTGCTCGGCCGTGGAATATCTGGAATTCATGCGCCAGGCGCCCGAGTTCGAACGCATGCTCGTGCGCTCGGGAATCCGGTTCTACAAGTACTGGTTCTCGGTCACCCGCGACGAACAGCAGCGCCGGTTCGCAGCGCGCGAGTCCGATCCGCTAAAGCGCTGGAAACTAAGCCCGATCGACAAGGCCAGCCTCGACAAATGGGACGACTATACCGAGGCAAAAGAGGCGATGTTCTTCTACACCGATACCGCAGACGCGCCCTGGGTGATCGTCAAGTCAAACGACAAGAAGCGCGCGCGGCTCAACGCCATGCGCCACTTCCTGTCGACGCTCGACTATCCCGACAAGGATCCCGAGATAGCCCAACCGCCCGATCCGCTGATCGTAGGCCAGGCGAGCCATGTCATCCACCGCTCGGGGCACATCCTGGGAGCGGCCCTGCATCCGGACCAGCGGCGAAGTTGAAGCTCGCCGCCGAGCCGACGGGCACTGGCGCATTCGGCGCAAGTGTCCTAAGGCCACGCCCGGCCGTGCGATGTTGGCGCGGCAGGACAGGAGGTTCCGGCGGTGTATGTTGCGACCCTGCTTACCGATCCGGCGCAGCCCGCGCTGGATTCCGCGCTGGTCGAGGCGCTGCGCAATGCCTGGGCCGGCGGCGAAGCACGCTGGCTCAACCCCGAAATCGCGGCCGAATTCGATCTGCCCGCGATCCCCGACAACCGCTGGCAGGTCTGGGCGGATCTGCAGGCGAATGGGGTCGATCTGGCGGTGCAGAAGGCCGAGGGGCGGCGCAAGCAGATGCTCCTCGCCGATATGGACAGCACGATGATTGCGCAGGAATGCATCGACGAGCTGGCCGATCTGGCCGGGTTCGGCCCGCAGGTGGCCGAGATCACCGCGCAGGCAATGAACGGCGTGCTGGAATTCGAGCCCGCCCTGCGCGCGCGCGTGGCGCTGTTCAAGGGCATGGATGCCGCGATCATCGATCAGGTTCTGGCCGAGCGCATTACGTTCACACCCGGTGGGCGCGAACTGGTCGCCACGATGAAGGCTCATGGCGCGCATACGGCGCTGGTCTCGGGCGGGTTCACGGCATTTACCGAGCGCGTGGCCTCGGAGCT
>SLKW01000059.1 GCA_007134405.1 Paracoccaceae bacterium | reverse complement strand
TTATGAATGTTTTTCAACGCCTTGCCAAGGCGCACAAACTTGTGCACCCCTCGCATCGCCGGCACCTCGACGCCGGGAAAGCAGGCAGGCGCGCCTCTCCGAGAACCAAAAAAGGGGCGGCCGAATGGCCGCCCCTTCCGCTACCTGGTGAATCAGGCCGGGAATTACATCATCCCGTCCATGCCGCCCATGCCGCCCATGCCGGGCGCGCCGCCAGCGGCACCCTTCGGCTCGGGCTTGTCGGCGATCATCGCCTCGGTGGTGATCAGAAGCCCGGCGATCGAGGAAGCGTCCTCGAGCGCGGTGCGCACCACCTTGGCCGGGTCGATCACGCCGAAGGTGAACATGTCGCCGTATTCCTCGGTCTGCGCGTTGAAGCCGAAGTGGGTCTCGGTCGACTCGCGGACCTTGCCGGCAACGACCGAACCGTCGACACCCGCATTCTCGGCGATCTGACGCAGCGGCGCTTCCAGCGCCCGGCGAACGATGGCAACGCCGGCGGTCTGGTCGCTGTTCTCGCCGGTAAGCCCTTCCAGCGCCTTCGCACCCTGCACGAGCGCCACGCCGCCACCGACGACGATGCCCTCCTGCACCGCGGCGCGGGTCGCGTTCAGCGCGTCATCGACGCGGTCCTTGCGCTCCTTCACCTCGGTCTCGGTCATGCCGCCGACGCGGATGACGGCGACGCCGCCGGCCAGCTTGGCCAGACGTTCCTGCAGCTTCTCGCGGTCGTAGTCCGAAGTGGTCTCTTCGACCTGCGCCCGGATCTGCGCCACGCGGGCCTCGATCTCGGACTTCTCGCCGGCACCGTCGATGATCGTGGTGTCGTCCTTCTTGATCAGGATGCGCTTGGCCGTGCCCAGCATGTCGAGCGTGACATTCTCGAGCTTCATGCCGAGGTCTTCGCTGATCACCTGACCGCCGGTCACGATGGCCAGATCCTGCAGCATCGCCTTGCGACGATCGCCGAAGCCCGGCGCCTTGACGGCAGCGACCTTCAGCCCGCCGCGCAGCTTGTTGACGACCAGCGTGGCCAGCGCTTCGCCCTCGACATCTTCGGCGACGATCAGCAGCGGCTTCTGGCTCTGGATCACGGCCTCGAGCAGCGGAACCATCGGCTGCAGCGAGCTGAGCTTCTTCTCGTGGATCAGCAGGTAGCAATCCTCGAGTTCGGCGACCATCTTGTCGGGGTTGGTGATGAAGTAGGGGCTCAGGTAGCCGCGGTCGAACTGCATGCCCTCGACGACTTCGACGTCGGTTTCCATGCCCTTGTTCTCTTCGACGGTGATGACGCCGTCATTGCCGACCTTCTGCATCGCATCGGCGATGAAGCGGCCGATCTGCGCCTCGCCATTGGCCGAGATGGTGCCGACCTGCGCGACCTCGTCGCTGTCCTTGACCGGGCGCGAGGAAGACTTGATATGCTCGACGACCTTCAGGGTGGCCAGGTCGATGCCGCGCTTGAGGTCCATCGGGTTCATGCCGGCGGCGACCGCCTTCATGCCCTCGCGGACGATGGCCTGGGCCAGCACCGTCGCGGTCGTGGTGCCGTCGCCGGCTTCGTCATTGGTCCGCTGGGCCACTTCCTTGACCATCTGCGCGCCCATGTTCTCGAACTTGTCGGAAAGCTCGATCTCCTTGGCGACGGTGACGCCGTCCTTGGTGATGCGCGGCGCGCCGAACGATTTGTCGATGACCACGTTGCGGCCCTTGGGACCCAGCGTCGTCTTGACCGCATCGGCCAGGATGTTGACGCCCCTGAGCATGCGGTCGCGGGCATCGGTGTTGAACTTGACGTCCTTGGCAGCCATGATGGTTGCTCCTGTTAATTCGGTTGTCTGTCAGATTGCGATCAGTCTCGCGCCATCACTCGACGATGCCGAGGATGTCGCTTTCCTTCATGATCAGCAGTTCTTCGCCGTCGATCGTGACCTCGGTGCCCGACCACTTGCCGAAGAGCACACGGTCGCCGGACTTGACCGACGGGGCGATCAGTTCGCCCGAATCCTTGCGCGCGCCTTCGCCGACCGAGATGATCTCGCCCTCAGCGGGCTTTTCCTTGGCGGAATCGGGGATGATGAGGCCGCCCTTGGTCTTCTCGTCGCTTTCGACGCGACGCACCAGCACACGGTCATGGAGGGGTTTGAAAGCCATCTGCGAACGCTCCCTAGGTTGCAGGTTCGATTGCTTTAGCACTCGCCTTCGGTGAGTGCTAACAACGCCGGAGATAGGCAAGCCCCTCGCCCTTGTCAACACCCCGGTTGCAGCCTTGAAATGGTTTCGTCGGGCACGCCAACACGGCCGATAGCAGGGAGCCTGCTTCTGACGGTTCGCGCCGCAAACCGCAAGCCTCTCGGCACCCGGTCCCGGGCACGCGCCGAGGGGCGTGCAGCCCCGTGACAAGCCCCGGCGCCCGCCCTATAAGGCGCGCGAATTCGACAAAAGGATATGCGCCATGATCCAAATTTTCGGCCACAAGTCGCCCGACACCGATTCCACCGGCTCCCCCCTTATCTGGGCGTGGTATCTCAACGACGTGAAGAGCATCCCCGCCCATGCGGTCCTTCTGGGCGAGCCGAATACCGAAGCCGCCTTCGTCCTGCGCCGCTGGGGCTTCGAGCGGCCCGAAATCATTCGCGATGTCGAACCCGGCGCGCCGGTGATCATCGTCGATACCAACAACCCGGCCGAGTTGCCGCCCTCGATCAACAAGGCCGATATCCGCGAGATCATCGACCACCACAAGCTGACCGGCGGGATCGAGACCAAAGCCCCGGTTGGCGTGACCATCCGTCCGCTGGCCTGCACCGCGACCATCATGCACGACCTGATGGGCGCCGACGCCGATCGCATGCCCGACCGGATCAAGTGCCTGATGCTGTCCTGCATCCTGTCGGACACGCTGGAATTCCGCTCGCCCACGACGACCGACCATGACCGGGCGGTGGCGCTCAAGCTGGCCAAGGAGCTCGGCATCACGATCGCGGACTACGCAGAAGAGATGTTCGCCGCGAAATCCGATGTCTCGGGCTTCTCGGATGCCGAATTGCTGCGGATGGATTCGAAGGAATACACCCTCGGCGGCAAGGAGTTGCGCATCTCCGTGCTGGAAACCACGGCGCCGAAGGTGGTGCTCGACCGCAAGGACAGCCTGATGCGCTCGATGCAGGACGTAGCGAAGGAAGACGGCGCCGATCAGGTCCTCCTTTTCGTGATCGACATCCTGCGTGAGGAAGCGACGCTTCTGGTGCCGAACGACACCGTGAAGTCGATCGCCGAGAAAAGCTTCGGCGCTCAGGTCACCGGCGATACGGTCGTCCTGCCCGGCATCATGTCGCGCAAGAAGCAGATCATCCCCGCCCTGTCGGTCTGACCCCAGCCGAGGCCGCGCGCCATGACACGCATCATCGACACGCTGGCCGAGATCGGCGGGCAATACACCGTCCTCTACTGCGATCTCTGGGGCTGCCTGCATAACGGGATCACGCTTTACCCCGCCGCGGTCGCTGCGCTGCAGGATTTTCGCGCCCGCGGCGGCGCCGTGGCGCTGATGACGAACGCGCCGCGGACGCATGGCACGGTGAAGCGGCGGCTCGACAAGATGGGTCTGCCGCGCGATACTTGGGACGTGATCGTTGCCTCGGGCGATGCCACGCAGGAGGCGATGCTGCTGGGCGCGGCGGGTCGGAAGCTGTGGCATATCGGACTGGACAGCGACGAAGACATCTTCGCCGACATCCCCGACGCGCTCGCCGATCAGCCCCCGATCGAGCGGGTCGCCTACAATCGCGCCGAAGGCATCATCTGCACCGGCCCCTTCGACCCCGAGAACTGGTCACCAGAGGACTATCGCGGCAAGTTCCTGTCGGCCAAGACCCGCGGGCTGACCATGCTGAACGCCAATCCCGATATCGTGGTCGATTACGGCGACAAGCGCATCCACTGCGCCGGCGCGGTGGCGCAGCTCTACGCCGAGATGGGCGGGCAGGTCCTGTCCTTCGGCAAGCCGCACCCGCCCATTTACGACCTTGCACGCCGCCGGTTGGGCGAGATCGGGATCACAGTCTCGAACGATCAAGCGCTCGCCGTAGGCGACGGCATCCAAACCGACATCGCCGGCGCCCAGGCCGAGGGGATCGACGCGATCTTCGTCACCGGCGGGCTGGAAGCCGCCCGCTTCGGCCCGGATGCCGAGCGTCCGGACCATGATGCGCTGACCTCGTGGCTCGACGCGCAGCAATTGTATCCGGCTTATGCGATGAGCCGGCTGCGCTGATTTATCGCCGCAATAAAGTTGCGACAATTCGCCCGAATTGGAAAAATAATTGCCGCGCGACTTGCCCAACGCGGCTGGCTGGGCTATGCTGCACTGCAACATGACCCTTCACCGCCCGGCTGGACTGACCCATGGGCTCTAAACGCACCGGACCCGCCGCCATGCTCGACCATCGTCACGCCGACAACCTGCCCCGCGGTACGATTTGCATCGAGGATCTGGAAATCGGCATGATGCGGTACCTGCAAAAGCAGATCACCGACCGCGATATCGAGCTCTTCGCCGAGGTCTCGACCGACCACAATCCGGTTCATCTGGACGACGCCTATGCCGAGGACACGATCTTCGAGGGGCGCATCGCGCACGGCATGCTGACGGCGGGCCTCATTTCGGCCGTGATCGGCGAACAGCTGCCGGGCCACGGCACGATCTACATGGGCCAGTCGCTGAAGTTCCTCGCCCCCGTGCGTCCCGGCGACACGGTCCTCGCCGAAGTCAGCGTGCGCGAGATCGACTATGCCAAGCGCCGCGTCACCCTTGATTGTCGCTGTACCGTGGGCGATACCACCGTCTTGAAAGGCGAGGCGCTGGTTCTGGCGCCCAGCCGCAAGTTCGACTGAGGCGGGGGCCCGGCCCCGCGCCCCACCCGGCGCAGGGACGGCATGGACATCATCACCCATTGGCAAGGCATTGA
>SLKW01000266.1 GCA_007134405.1 Paracoccaceae bacterium | reverse complement strand
GCTTCGCCGTCGCAGCCGAACCCGGCGGCCCGAAGTGCTCGACCGTGGCGCAGAACACATCGAGGATCGGCGCGGCGCGCGCAAAGACCTCGGGCTCGGCGCCGACCAGCGCACCCAGCGAACCCTCTTCCGCCTGCTGCACGCCGCCGGCCAATGGCGCCTCGGCAAAGGCCACACCGCCTTTCGCCAGCCGCGCGTGCAATCTGCGCGGCACCTCGGGCGGGGCGGTGCCCAGATCGATCAGCAGCGAGCCCGCCCGCAGATGCGGCGCCAGCCTTGCGACCGTCGACTCGGCCGCCTCGGCATCGCGCACGCAGAGGAGGATCGTGTCGCAGGCCTTCGCCAAGGCTTGCGGCGATCCGGCTTCCGCAGCGCCCCGGCCGACCGCGGCCTCGATCGGCGCGCGGTTGCGGTGGCCAAGAACGACAACCTGCTTTCCAGACGCCAGCAGAAGAGAGACGATCCCCCCGCCCATCCCGCCGACGCCGATTACGCCAATCGCGGTCAAAGCGCCCACCCCCCGTCGATCACATGGGTTTGGCCGGTAACAAACGCCGCCGCATCCGAGGCGAGGTAAACCACCATCGCCGCGACTTCTTCGGGCTGCGCCATGCGGCCCATGGGTGCCCGTTCGATGAACGCTCTTCGCGCGGCCTCGTAATCGCCGCTGTCCCGCATCCGCTGATGCAGGGATGGCGTGTCCACCGATCCGGGGCAAACTGCGTTGCAGCGGATGCCCTGCCCAATGAAATCCGCGGCGACCGATTTGGTCAGACCGATCACCGCCGCCTTGGACGCCCCATAGACGCAGCGGTTCGGGGCTCCCTTGATCGACCCCACCACCGAGGCGATGGTCACGATACTTCCGCCGCCATTGGAAATCATCCCGGGCAGCATTGCGCGGATCAGCCGGACATGCGCCTTCACGTTCAGGGTAAACGCCCGGTCGAAAACATCGTCATCGACATCGAGAAGCGTTCCGTGATGCACCCAGCCCGAGGCGCTGACCAGGATATCCGGGGACGGTCGGCTGCCAAGCGCCGCCAACGCAGCGCCATCAGTACAGTCGAGCCGTTCCGTCGCGATCCCTTCGGCCTCAGCCTCGAGCGACGCGAGCGCCGCGGTATCGATATCGGTCGCCATCACGCGCGCACCGGCCCGCGCAAGTGCGATGGCGCTGGCACGGCCGATGCCGTTTCCGGCAGCGGTTACAAAGGCGGTCCTCCCGTCGAGGCTTCTTTCCATTGGTCCTTGGTCTCGCGCTAACGTGCGATCCAGTTGGAGACGAGGCAGAGAAACACAGGTCCGCCGCGCTACTGATCGCTCTTGTGAAGATTTGTCGCTTATGGGTTTTTCGGGCTTTCGGGACACAAGCTATTCAACTGCCGTCACGGTGTCGACACGGTTTCCCGCCGGAATGACGCTTATGCCCCTGGCTGCGCCACCTCACGCCATCTCGATCAGGCTGCCGCATCGTCAATGCCTTGAGGTTTCCCGCCGCGCTTCCTAAGACCGGAGGCGACGCCGGGACCGCCACCTGAAAGGCAAAGAAAATGCATTGGACGCGAACCCTCCAGACCATCGACGTGCATTGCGAAGGCGAGATCGGTCGCGTGGTCACGAGCGGCGTGCTGAACATCCCGGGCGCGACAATGGCCGAGAAGCTCGACCACCTGAACCGCATTGACGACGGCCTTCGGCGGTTTCTGTGTTCCGAACCACGCTCTGGCCCCGCCGGATCCTTCTGCCTGCTGGTGCCCGCCTGCGACCCGGCGGCCGATGTCGGCTTCATCGTGCTGCAACCCGACCAGGCGCACGCGATGTCCGGCTCCAATGCGATCTGCGCGGTCACCGCCATTCTGGAAACCGGCATGCAACCGATCACGGGCCCCGAAACGGTGGTCACGCTCGACACAGCGGCGGGACTGGTCCGCGCCGTGGCGACCTGTGTCGACGGCAAGGTTGCGAAAGTGACGCTCGACATGCCGCCGGCTTTCGTGGCGCGGCGGAGCGCGGTGATCGACACACCGGAATGGGGCGCGATCTCATACGATCTCTGTTTCGGCGGCATCTTCTACGTGCTGATCGATGTCGATCAGATCGGTCTCTCCATCGGCCCGGAGAACGCACGTGAACTGGCCACCATCGGCATCGAGCTGCGCAATCGCATCGCCGCCGTCGACCCTGCGCTGCACCCCTCGGTCCCGGCGCTGAATGGCATATCCTATGTCATGTTCCGCGCCGAGGAGGCGGATGGCGCGGTGCGCACCTGCACCACGATGCGTCCGGGGCGCGTCGACCGTTCGCCTTGTGGGACCGGATCGAACGCCAATATGGCGGTGCGCAATGCGGCCGGGGTGGCGCGGGTGGGTGACGTGGTCGTCTCGCGCTCGATCATCGGGGGTGAGTTCATCACCGAATTCGTCGAAGAAGCCCGCGTCGAGCCCTTCCCGGCCGTCCGCAATCGCCTCTCGGGCCGGGGCTGGATCTACGCCATCACCCAGATCGGCCTCGATCCTAGCGACCCTTTCCCTGAGGGTTTCACCTTGACCGACACCTGGGGCGGCGGCTGACGCCCGACCATTCGAGATACGAGAGGACTGCCCGATGAACCAAACCGTCAATCTTTCGATCGAGGATCTGCAGGCGCGCGTCACGGCAATTTTTCGCAACGCCGGTCTCAATAAGGTCCAGGCGTCATCCGTTTCCGCAGTCATCGTCGCGGGCGAACGCGACGCCTGCAAGTCGCATGGGATCTACCGGATCGAGGGCACACTCCGGACCGTGAAGGCGGGCAAGGTGCGCGCCAATGCTACACCGCGACTGATCGAAGGGGCGGGCGAGGCCATTGCGCGGGTCGACGCGGATGGCGGTTTCGCCAACCCGGCTTTCGATCTGGGTCTGCCCGAGCTTGCCGAACGCGCCCATCGCCTGGGCCTTGCCGCGCTCGTCATCACCGATTGCACGCATTTCTCCGCCCTGTGGAGCGAGGTGGAAGCGGTGACCGAGCAGGGACTGGTCTGCATGGCGATGTGCCCGAGCTACGCCACCGTCGCCCCGGCGGGTGGCAGCAAGGCGCTCCTGGGAACGAATCCCTTCGCGTTCGGCTGGCCGCGGCCGGGACGCGACCCCTATGTGTTCGACTTCGCCACCTCAGTCGCGGCACGGGGCGAAATCGAACTCTACCGCCGCGCTGGGAAGCCTCTGCCCGAGGGCTGGGCGCTCGATGCGACCGGCGCGCCGACGACCGACCCCGAATCCGCGCTCGCGGGGGCGATGCTGCCTTTCGGCGAGCACAAGGGCTCGGCCATCTCGACCATGATCGAACTGCTCGCCGGTGTGATGATCGGCGATCTGACCAGCCAGAGCGCGCTCGACTACCTGGGCACCACGACGCTGGCGCCGAAACATGGCGAACTGATCCTCGCAATGTCGCCCGAGCGTTTCGCGACCGGACGCCCCGGTGACCCGCATTCCCGCGCCGAAGAATTGTTCGAGGCGATCCTGGGCCAGGGCGCACGCCTGCCCTCGCAACGCCGCTTCGCCGCGCGCGCCCGCGCGAAAGCCGAGGGGATCCGGCTCAGCGCCGATGAAGCCGCGCTCCTCGACCGGCTCGAGGCACTGGGCCTCGACGCCATCGACTGATCAAGGAACCGGGGCTTCATCGCCCGTGGGCTTACGCGTCCCCGCTCCAGTTTGCATACCAGGTCTTGAACTGGTGCAGCTGCGCCTCGGCATGTGCGCGCTGGCTGGGGGACAATTCGTCGTTCGGGTCGAAGTGCAGGGCGTATTCCGGGTTCCCCTCGAGCACCATGAGATGCTTGTAATAGAGCACCAGATCGGTGCCCTCGTCATAGATCGAGAGGACCTCG
Organism: Paracoccaceae bacterium; assembly: GCA_007134405.1. Taxonomy (GTDB): domain Bacteria; phylum Pseudomonadota; class Alphaproteobacteria; order Rhodobacterales; family Rhodobacteraceae; genus Pararhodobacter. The sequence continues at coordinate 1,108 of SLKW01000266.1, read as the reverse complement.
AACGCTTCGCTCAGTTCCTGCGCCCGTCGCCGCGCCACGTGATCGCCGGCCGCTGCGGCCTGGGCGAGCGCCATGAAATGCAGCGTTTCACGCGGCAGGACGTTGCCGATCCCGGTGATCGCGCCAGCCGCGCCGCATTTCACGAAACCATGGAAGACGCATGTATCGACGCCGACCATCAGCACGACATCCGAATCGTGGCTGGTGATGTGTTCGGCGGCGTAGCTCATCGCCGCGGCGCCGCCGAATTCCTTGAAGCCGACCAGGTTCGGATGCTCGCGGCGCAGTTCGAAGAAAAGGTCGGCGCGCGTCTCGAACCCGTAGTGCGGGCTGTTGTAGATCACGGCGGGCAGGTTCGGGGCCGCCGCGAGGATCGCCTTGAAATGGTTGCGCTGCGCCGCGACCGACGAGCCGCGCGACAGCACCCGAGGGATCAACATGAGCCCTGCCGCGCCCACCTTGGCGGCATGCGCCGCATGCGCGACCGCCGCCGCCGAATTGACCGCCCCGGTCCCCACGATGACCGGCACGCCCGCCGCGACCAGCCGCTCCACGCCTTCCATGCGCTGCGCATCGCTTAGCAGGGGCCAGTCCCCCATCGAGCCGCAAAAGACGACCGAGCTCATGCCCAGCTCGATCAGCTCCTTCCCCTTGCGGACGAGCGCGTCGAAGTCAGGGCGGCGATCCTCGGTGCAGGGCGTCATCAACGCCGGGATCAGCCCGGTGAATATGGTCGGTCTCATCTGTCTTCCTTCACTTGGTCTGCATTGCGCGCCATGCCTGCAAGCAGGCGGCGCCTGATCTGATCGAGCCCCGTGGCGACCTGCTCCTCAACGCCCGCCCGACTCATACGCTCATACATCGCCACGTTGAGCCCGCCGGGGGTCGAGGCATGATCGAGCCCTTCTGCAAAGCCCGACGCCGATGCGGCATGGACATCGGAATAAAGCGTGCGCGCATAGGCGGTGGCGCATTCGCGCTCGATACCCGAGTTGACGAGCCATCGCTCAGCCACATCGCCGATCATCATGATGGACGACAGCAGGCTCGTGATGGACCAGTAGGTCATCAACTGTTCCTCGCTCTCGACGACCAGCAGGCTGTTCTG
>SLKW01000029.1 GCA_007134405.1 Paracoccaceae bacterium | reverse complement strand
GGATGTTCTGCACCTTCTGCTGGTTCTCGGCGTCGAAGAGCTCGCTCACCTGCCGCACCAGCGTCAGCGCCTCGCCCAGGATCTCGGGCGCGTCCTCGGTCAGCGTCTGCAGGACCGAGCGTCCGGACTGGATCTCCGGCACGCCGACGCGCGGGTCCAGGATTTCGGCCTCGGGGCTGCCGGCGCTGATGCCCACGTAGGACACCCCGGTCACGCCCATCATCTCGATCGTCGCCTCGCTGTCCGCGCGAACCGGCACGTCGCCGCTGACCTCCAGCCGCACGAGGACCGAGCCGTCGCGCTCGGGCGCAAGACGAACATCGACCACCTGGCCCACCGGCAGGCCCGCGAACCGCACTTCCGAGGCGCGGCTCAGCCCGCCGACCGAGGTGAAGCGCACCTCGTAATAGTCGAACTGACGGTCCAGCTCGATCCGCGCGAAGACCAGCAGGAAGACCAGCAGGCCCAGAAAGCCCGCCAGCGCGAAGGCGCCGATCAGCACGTAGTTGGCGCGGGTTTCCATGGCTCAGCCGGTCCTTTCCAGCGTGGCCAGCGCGGCGCGGGCGCGCGGGCCGTGAAAGTATTCCCGTACCCAGGGATGATCCACCTGCAGCATGTCCTCCATCGTGCCGGTCACCAGCACGCGTTTCTCGGCCAGGACCGCGATGCGGTCACAAGTGGCATGTAACGTGTCAAGATCATGCGTTACAAGGAAGACCGTCAACCCCATCGTGCCCGAAAGCTTCCGGATCAGCGAATCGAAGGCCGACGCCCCGATCGGGTCCAGCCCCGCCGTCGGCTCGTCCAGAAAGACGATCTCGGGATCGAGCGCCAGCGCGCGCGCCAGCCCGGCGCGCTTGCGCATCCCGCCCGACAGTTCCGACGGGTACTTGTCGCCGGCAAGGTACGGCAGTCCCGACAGCGATATCTTCAGATCGGCCAGCTCGCGGCGCAGCCGGGCCGGCAGGCCCGTGACCGCGCGCAGCGGCACCTCGACGTTCTCGCGCACGGTCAGCGCCGAAAACAGCGCCCCGTCCTGGAACATCACCCCCATGCGGCGGTCGATCTCGGTCCGTTCGGCCTCGCTCGCGGCCAGCGCATCCTGCCCGAACAGCTCGATCCGCCCAGCCTGCGGCCGCCTGAGCCCGGCAATGGTGCGCAAAAGCACCGACTTGCCCGTGCCCGAGCCGCCGACGATGCCCACGATCTCGCCGGGATAGATGTCGAGGTCGAGTTCGTCATGCACGACCTGCGGGCCAAAGGCGTTGCGGACGCCCCGCAAGCGGATGATCGGATCGGCCCCGTCCATCAGATACCGTACCGCGCGAAGAAGATCGAAAAGAGCGCATCGGCCACGATCACCGCAAAGATCGCCGTGACCACCGAGGCCGAGGTCATCCGCCCCAGCGACTCGGCGTTCGACTGCACCTTCATTCCGGCATGAACGCCGACGACGCCGATGATGATCGCGAAGACCGGCGCCTTCACCATGCCTACGATGGCATGGTTGACGCTCGTCCCCTCGATCAGCCGGATGAAGAACATCTGCGGCGAGATGCCCAGTTCGATCCAGGACATTACCAGCCCGCCGAACAGCCCCGTGACATTCGCGACCAGCCCCAGGATCGGCAGCATCAGCAGAAGCGCCAGGATGCGCGGCAGGAACAGCGCCTCGGCCGGGTCGATGCCCAATGTCTGCATCGCGTCGATCTCCTCGCGCATCTTCATCGAGCCGATGGCGGCGGTGAAGGCCGAGGCCGTGCGCCCCGCCACGATGATCGCGGTCAGTAGGATGCCCAGTTCGCGCAGGATCGAAATGGCGATGAGATCGACGACGAAGACCTCCGCCCCGAACTGCCTGAGCTGCACCGAGCCCTGGAAGGCCAGCACCACGCCGATCAGAAAGGCCATGAGCGCGACGATCGGAATGGCGCGCCAGCCCACGTCCTGGCAATGCGCCACCAGCGCAGTCAGCCGCAACCGGCGCGGCTGCACGATGGTGCGCCCCAGCCGCGACAGAAAAAGGCCAAGGACATGCGCGAGTTCCGCCAGGAACAGACCGGCGGCAACCGTCGACCGGCCCAGCGAGTCCAGCCGGTCGGTCAGGCTGCGCCGGCGCGGCGCGTCCTCGGGCGGCTGGGGCAGGGCCTTCGCGACCGTTTCCAGCAACTGGCGTTGCGGCTGATCGGCGCCTTCCAGATCCAGCCGCCCGCCCGCATTCTGCATGCGCGCCTCGAGCTGCGCAATTGCCCAGGCCCCGGCGGTATCAAGGCGTTCGATCTCGGACAGGTCGAGCCGCAGCACCGTTTCCGCAGGTTGGCGAGCCAGGATCGGCTCCAGCCGCGCCAGCGTCTGCACCGACAGATCGCCCTTGAGATACAGCACGCGGGTGCCGGTCTCCTCGCGTTCGTCGAACTGCAATTGCCCGTCGGCCATCCGGCTTTCCCTGAAGTGCTGCACTGCACGCGCTTTGCGCGCAAAACGCTGTCCGGTCAATTCAATAGCCCGTGGCGCGCCCGTTCAAGCCCCGATCGCGCCGCGCCGGGTCATCGCGGCCTCAGCGGATCAATTCGGCCAGCGCGGTGTCGGTCGTTCCGGGGTGCGTCCGGTTGACCGGCAGGGCGGGCGCGACACACTTGCTGTGGCCGCTCAAGGCCGGGTTCGAGGTGCGAGAGACGCTTAACGCGCCGCGATCCACAAGATGTTGTATGTTTGCCCGGGTTGTGGCACAAGGCAATGCGGAAAGTCCAAGCCCTCTAAAACGTCGATTAATTTCGTTTTCTGAGCTTGAGGTCTCGAATTTTTCCATTTTCACATGGAAATCTGCAAGTTCACGACAAAAAATTCGGCCGAGGGCCGGCATGCGCAACCGCGCGCACCCTCTTCCCGCGCGGCGCTCCGGAGCGGCCAGCCGAAAGAGGCCAGAAACCTGTTTTCCCTCCGCTGTCTTGGCCTTACCCTTGCCCCCGACTCGCCTGCCGGAACCGATGCCCGCACCAGAAAAACCCTCCTCACCAGCGGCCGCGCCGCCTCGACCGCGCCGCCGCGCGCCCGGCCTCCGCGCCGTGCCGTTTATGCCAGCCGTGGCAGCCCGCGCCGATCATGCAGGCGCCTAGCCATGCGGATCGCCACCTTCAACGTCCAGAACCTGCGCCTGCGCCGCCCCGGCGGCCATCCCCGTTTCGACGGCGCGCGCGACGCCGACATGCCGCAGGATGCCACCGCGCAAGGCACGGCGCTCGACCTCGCCGACCGCCGACTGACCGCTGCGGTTCTCGCGCAGGCCGACGCCGACATCGTCTGCCTGCAAGAGGTCTTCGATGCCGAGACACTCGATTACTTCCACGACCATCTTCTGCGCCAGACCGGCGCGCGCCCCTGGCCGCATCGCGTCTGCCTGCCCGGTAACGACGGCGGCAGCCGCAACATCGCGCTTCTATCCCGCCTGCCGCTGATCGAGGTGACCAGCCACGCCGCACTGATGCCCGCTGACCTGGGACTTGCCGACCATCCCGGCGCCCGCGCCGACCGGCCTGTCTTCTGCCGCGATTGCCTGTTGGTGCGCGCCGGCGAACTCACGCTCTTCGCCTGCCATTTCAAGGCGCCCTGGCCGGACGCCGAAACCTCATGGCAGCAGCGCCGCCTCGAAGCGCTGGCCGTGCGTCATCTGATCGAAACACGCTTCCCGAATGCCGCCGAATCCCTCTGGCTTGTCCTTGGCGACCTCAACGAACCCGCCGTCGAACCGATGCCAGAGCGCGCCATCGCGCCCCTCACCAACGCGTTCACCGTTGACCTGGTCGCCCGGATGTCGCACCGCGAGCGCTGGACCTGGCTTGCCCCGGACGGCGATACCTATGCGCGGCCCGATGCGCTGCTGGCGTCCCCGGCCCTTGCCGCCCGCTGGCCGCGAGCCTGCCCGGTCGCGCTGCGCGAAGGGCTCGGCGCCGAAGCCCGACGTCACCCCGGTCCGCGCTTGCCCGATGTCGGGCACCATCGGCCCCATGCCAGCGATCACGCGCTTCTGCTTCTCGATCTGCCCGGCGCGTGAACCGCGCGTCGGGCGGTCGCGCCGGCAGGAAAGGAGCTAGTCGCGTCCGACCAGTTCAGACCGCGGCCAGAACGCCGCGAGGGCAGCTTCCAGATCGGCGCGACGCACGGGCTTCGGGAGGCAACGATCGAACCCGGTTGCGAGATACTGGTCAAGCTGCGGTCCCAGCGCATTCGCCGTCACCGCCATCGCAACCGGGCGCGGATGATCGCCTTGTTCGGCGCTTTCGCGGATCGCGGCGAGCGCCCGCACCCCATCCATGACCGGCATCGTGATATCCATCAGCAAGAGGTCATGGCGTCGGATCTTCCACAGACCAACCGCTTCATGTCCGTCACAGGCCATATCGGCTTGGATCCCCAACGCCTCCAGCAATGATCTCATGATCAGCCGGTTGACCGAATTGTCATCGACCACAAGGACGGAGATCTCGCTCCAGGCGCGGCGCGGCGGGGCAGGTATCTCCGACCAGAACTCGGAAAGGGTTGGGACGGAGGACGCCGCCGTGCCAAGAAGCGGCATGGGAAGGTCCAAGCTGATCTGCGTGCCGGCGCCTGGGCCGCTTTCGACCCGCACCTCGCCACCCATGATTTCCGCGACGTTGCGCACGATCGTCAGGCCCAAGCCGCGTCCAGGATGGTCGGTGCATTCGTGCACCTCGCAGGCCTGTTCGAATGGCAGCCACACGCGTGCCAGTTGCTCGGCGCTCATGCCGATGCCGGTGTCGGAAACGGTGAAGCGCAACCAATCCGGGCGTGGCGCCGAAAGCTTGAGGGAGATCGCGCCATGTTCGGTGAATTTCAGCGCGTTGCCAAGAAGATGATGCAGCATTTGCATCACGCGCTTGGGATCGCCACGCCGCTGCCCCACTGCGGAGGGGGAGACCCGCACAGAAAAGGTCAGGCCGCGGTCGTGCGCGCGCAGGGCATAGATGG
>SLKW01000189.1 GCA_007134405.1 Paracoccaceae bacterium | reverse complement strand
GCCGGGCGGAGCCTCGTCAAGGATTTCCGCGAGGTCGAGAACCTGCAGGTCTCGGCCAAGGGGCCGGGCGACTTCGTTACCAAGGCCGACCGCGAGGCCGAACGGATCGTGCGCGAGGAACTCATGGGCGCGCGCCCGAACTACGGCTGGCTGGGCGAGGAGACAGGCACGACCGAGGGCGTCGATCCCACGCGCCGTTGGATTGTCGACCCGCTTGACGGGACCACGAACTTCCTGCACGGCCTGCCGCACTGGGCGATCTCGATCGCGCTCGAGCACAAGGGCGAGATCGTTTCCGCCGTTGTCTATGACCCCGCCAAGGACGAGATGTTCCAGGCGGAAAAGGGCCTTGGCGCCTTCATGAACGACCAGCGGATTCGGGTTTCCGGCCGCTCGAAGATGATCGAATGCATCTTCGCCACCGGCGTGCCCTTCGGCGGCTCGCCCATGCTGGCGGCCTCGCTCAAGGATCTCGGCCGCCTGATGCCGGTCTGCGCCGGCGTCCGCCGCTGGGGCGCGGCGGCGCTCGACCTCGCCTATGTCGCCGCCGGCCGTTACGACGGGTTCTGGGAACACCGGCTCAACCCCTGGGACGTCGCCGCGGGCGTCCTTCTGGTGCGCGAAGCCGGCGGGCTCGTCGCCGGCGCCCAGAAGGATGACAACCCGGTCGAGAGCGAGCTGATCATCGCCGGCAACGGGCAGGTCTTCGACCGCTTCGCCACGATCATCCGCAACGACGGCCACACGACCGCTCAGTAGACCCCCGCGACCTCGTACATGACGGGCTCGAAGCGCGAACACATCGCGGCGATGGCGCGGTTGCGCTCGCGCATCGCGGGGGTGCGCAGCATGGCCTGGAAATCCTCGCGCCGGTTCCAGCGCGAATAGGTGGCGATCCGGCACTGCGCGTCGTTGACATGGATCGCCGCGCCGATGAATCCCGGCTGGTGACGGATCACCTCGTCATAGGCCGCCGTCAATGCCTCCAGGACGTCGGCGCAGGTTCCCGGCGTCATCTCGAAGGTCGTTATCACCGTCTGGCCGGGAAAATCGGGCGTGATCGTGAGCATGGCGCGCCTCCTTGCTGACCCGGACTTGCCGGCCCGGAACCTCATGTCGCCATACTGGCACGCTTTTGCCGGCGATGCATCCACCCCTTGCACGCGCCGCCGATGCGGTTAGGTTCGCACTTACCTCGGGGTGCCCGGCGACGGGCTGAGACGCGCGATGCGAACCCGTTGAACCTGAACCGGTTAGAACCGGCGGAGGGAAGGTGACGGATGACCGCCTCTTCTTTGCTCCGCCCGTTGCAAATTGGAGGACGACCGATGAAAACCACCTTTCTTGCTGCGGGATTGATCTCTGCCACGGCCTTGTCCGCCGCGGCCGAGACGCCCGTGCTCACGATCCACGCCTATGACAGCTTCGCCCGCAACGCCGGGCCGGGCATCGCCGAGGCCTTCGAGGCAAACTGCGACTGCCGGGTTGAAATCACCGGCGTCGGCTCCTCGGGCGAGGTCCTGCCCGGCCTGATCGCCGCCGCACCCGAGGATCGGCCCGACCTGGTCCTGGGCATCGACACCAACAACCTCGCCGCCGCCCGCGACAGCGGGCTTTTCGTCGAACACGGGGTCACGCCGCCCGCGCTCGACATGCCGCTCGACTGGGATGACGCGCTCTTCCTGCCCTACAACTGGGGCTACTACGCCTTCATCTACGACAGCGAACGTGTGGATGAACCCCCGTCGAGCTTCGCCGAGCTGATCGCCTCCGACCTGCGCGTGGTGATCCAGGACCCGCAGGTCTCCACCACCGGGCTCGGCCTCCTGATGTGGGTCGAGGCCGCTTTCGGCGAGGAGGCGGCCGACATCTGGCAGGCGCTCGCCGAGCGGCCCGGCACGCAGGTCGTCCCCCGCTGGGCCGACGCCTATCACCCGATCTTCCGCGCCGGCGAGGCCGACATGGTCCTCAGCTACGCCACCTCGCCCGCCTATCACGTCATCATGGAAGACGACGACGGCCCCCGCGCCGCCGCCTTCGACGAGGGCCACTACATCCGCATCGAGGTCGCCGGCCTTCTGGCCGACGCGGCCGAGCCGGACCTTGCCCGAGACTTCCTGGAATTCATGTTCACCGACGGCTTCCAGTCGGTGATCCCCACGACGCGCTGGCTCTATCCGGTCGTCATCCCGGATGACGGCCTGCCCGAGGCCTTCGGCGACCTGATCGCGCCCGGCGACGCGCTCCTCTTCCCCGCCGACGAGGCCGAGGCGCGCCGCGCCCAAGCGCTCGACCGCTGGCGCGACGCTTTCGCCGACTGACCGCCACCGGGGCGCGCCGCAGAACGGGGCGCCCCTTGCCCGTTCCCAGTGGGCGCGTTACATCGACGGATACCTCGGGGTGCCCGTCACGGGCTGAGATGCGCTTGCGCGAACCCGTTGAACCTGACCCGGTTAGAACCGGCGGAGGGAAGGTGACAGGTCAGCCCTCCACCCCACCCGCCCGTCGCAGATGGAGGATGATTCATGCGCTATCCGACACTTGCCGCGGGACTGCTTTCGGCCACGGCCCTCGCAGTCCCTGCCGCCAACGCCGATCAGCCCGAACTGATCGTCTACACCTATGACAGTTTCGTCAGCGACTGGGGCCCCGGCCCTGCGGTGACCGAAGCCTTCGAAGAGGTCTGCGACTGCCGGCTGACCCTCACGGGCGTCGGCGACGGCGCCGCTCTCCTGGCCCGCCTGCAGCTCGAGGGCGACCGCGCCGCGGCCGATGTCGTCCTCGGCCTCGACACCAATCTGACCGCGCGCGCCGCCGCCACCGGCCTTTTCGCCGAGCACGGGGTCGAGGCCGATTTCGACCTGCCCATCGATTGGGACGACGCGCTGTTTCTGCCCTTCGACTGGGGCTGGTTCGCCTTCGTGCATGACACGAACCGCCTGCCGGAGCCGCCCGCGAACTTCCGCGAGCTGATCGACAGCGACCTCTCCATCGTCATCCAGGACCCCCGCTCCTCGACCCCCGGCCTGGGGCTGATGATGTGGGTCGAAGCCGCCTATGGCGAGGACGAGGCCGCCGAGATCTGGGGCGGGCTCGCCCCCCGCATCCTGACCGTCACCTCCGGCTGGTCCGAGGCCTACGGGCTCTTCCTCGACGGCGAGGCCGACATGGTGCTCAGCTACACCACCTCGCCCGCCTACCACATCATCGCCGAGGGCGACGACAGCAAGGCCGCCGCCCCCTTCGACGAGGGCCATTACATGCAGATCGAGGTCGCCGGCATGCTCGCCTCGAGCCAACAGCCCGACCTGGCGCGGCAGTTTCTCGAATTCATGGTCTCCGACGCCTTCCAGTCGATCATCCCGACGACAAACTGGATGTATCCCGCCGTCACCCCGGAATCCGGCCTGCCCGAGGGGTTCGAGGCGCTGCACGTTCCCGAAACCTCGCTCCTCTTCTCGGACGTGGAGGCCGCGACGATCCGCGACGCCGCCCTCGACCGCTGGCGCAACGCGCTGGTGCAGTAGCGGACGGCGCGGGTGAGCATCCGCCCCACAAGGAAAACCACCACCCCCGGGCCGCCCTGTGGTCCCGGGGCCTCGCCGGGGCGGAATGTGCCAACCCCGCCTGAAGCCTTGCCGACGCCTTCGGGCCGCGCATGAGCATCGCGGCCGCCCCCGGCGCGGCCGCGGCCGGCGCGCCGCTCTCGCAAGCGCGTCCCTCGCCCTGGCGCCGCCCCCTGCCCCTCGCGCTGGGGGTGCTGGCCGGCGCGACGGTGCTGGTGCTCCTTCTTCTCAACCTCGGCGCGCTCGCCGCCGTCTTCTGGCGGGCCGAACCCGGCACCGCGATCTTTCGCCCCGCCGACTGGGCCGCGCTGCGCTTCACGCTCCTGCAGGCCGTCCTCTCGGCGCTGATCTCGGTGGTGCTCGCCATTCCCGTCGCCCGCGCGCTCGCTCGCCGCCGCTTTCCCGGTCGCGGGGCGCTCGTCGTGCTGATGGGCGCACCCTTCATCCTGCCGACGCTCGTCGCCGTGGCGGGCATCCTCGCCGTCTTCGGCCGTGCCGGCATCGCCAACCAGGGGCTCGCCGCGCTGGGGTTCGATCCGGTCTCGATCTACGGGCTGCAGGGCGTGCTGGTGGCGCATGTCTTCTTCAACCTGCCGCTGGCGACGCGCCTGATCCTGCAGGGTTGGGCGCGGGTTCCCGGCGAGCATCTGCGCCTCGCGGCATCGCTCGGCTTCGACGGGCGCGCGATGTGGCGGCATGTCGAATGGCCGATGCTGCGCCAGGTCGTCCCCGGCGCGGCGGCGGTCGTGTTCCTCATCTGCCTCACCTCCTTCGCCGTGGCGCTGACGCTGGGCGGCGGGCCGCGCGCGACGACGCTGGAACTGGCGATCTTCCAGGCGTTCCGCTTCGATTTCGACCTCGGCCGCGCCGCGCTTCTGGCCATCGTTCAAGCCGCCATCGGCATCGCCGCGCTTCTGCTGCTCGCCCGCATCGCGCTGCCGGTCGATGCGATGGCGGGGTTCGACCGCGCCGCCCCCGCCCCGCCGGGCGGCATCGCGCGCGTGATCGACGCGGGCGCGATCACGCTTGCCGCCGCCTTCCTGCTCCTGCCGCTGTCGATGGTCGTCTGGCGCGGCCTGCCGAACCTGCTGACGCTGCCGCCCCCGGTCTGGGCCGCCGTCCTGCAATCGCTGCGCGTCGCCGCGCTCTCCGTCCTCCTCCTCGCGCTCTTCACCGCCGCTTTGTCCTTCGCCGCGCTCTGGGCCCGGCGCGGCGCGGCGCTTTACGAACCCCTCGGCCTCAGCGCGCTCGTCGCCTCGCCCATGGTCATCGGCACCGGGCTTTTCATCATCGTCTTTCCCTTCATCGACCCCGCCCGCCTGGCGATGCCGGTCACGGCGCTGGTGAACGCCGCCATGGCGCTGCCCTTCGCGCTGCGCGCCGTCCTGCCCGCCTTGAGACGGGCCGAGGCCGACTATGCCCGCCTCTC
>SLKW01000404.1 GCA_007134405.1 Paracoccaceae bacterium | reverse complement strand
GGGCCCACGTTAATCTTCTATCTAGCTTTGGCCAGCATTTATGGAAGCTGACTCCACCGCCTGACAACCGCCGGGGGACAGCGATGAATGTGATGACCGATACCGGCGGGATCGCCCCGCCGCCCTTGCCCAACACGCTGGCCGAGACCGGCCTTCCGATGACGCTGATGCGCGACATCCTCATCAAGACGATGTACCGGATGTCGCTCAACCAGGTGTCCGAGATCGCGCGGTGGGTCTGCCTGCCGTTCGGCATGGTCCAGCAACTGATCGACGATGCGCGCCACGAGCGCCTGGTCGAGGCGATGGGCACGCTGCATGCCACCGCCACGTCCGGCGAGATGGGGTTCCAGTTGACCGAGGCCGGGCGCAAGCGGGCGCAGGACGCTCTGGCGCTGTCGGAATACTACGGAGCCATGCCCGTCCCGATGGAGGTCTACGGCCAGCAGGTCGCGCGGCAATCGATCCGGAAGATCAAGATCACCCGTGACCAGCTGACCTCCGCGATGGGTGATCTGATCCTGCCCGACAAGCTGCTCGACAATCTCGGCCCGGCCGTCACCTCGGGCCGGTCGATCCTGATGTACGGCCCCCCCGGCAACGGCAAGTCGTCGATCTCGAACGGCATCCGCAGCGCGATGGGCGACCATATCTACATCCCCCGCGCCGTGGTCCACGCCGGGCAGGTGATCGCCGTCTACGACCCGATCGTGCACACGCTGGTCAGCGACCCCGCGCAGGGCGGCAGCCAACTCAGGCTCAGCGCGCAGCGCTACGATCCGCGCTACGTGCTCTGCGAGCGGCCCACGGTCATCACCGGGGGCGAGCTTTCTCTCGATATGCTCGAGCTGAAATACAACCCAGTGGCGCGCACTTACCAGGCGCCCTTGCAGTTCAAGGCAACGGGCGGCGTCTTCATCGTCGACGACCTTGGCCGCCAGGAAGAGCCGCCGCAGGCGCTCATCAACCGCTGGATCGTGCCGCTCGAGATGAACTACGATATCCTGTCGTTGCAGTCGGGCGAAAAGTTCATCGTCCCCTTCGACACTCTGGTGATCTTCTCGACCAACTTCCACCCCAACGACATCTTCGACCAGGCGGCGCTGCGGCGGATCTTCTTCAAGATCAAGATTGACGGCCCGACGCGCGATGATTTCCTGAAGATCTTCGCGCTCGTTGCCCGCAAGCGGCGAATGCCGATGGACGAGGCCGCCATCGCCCACCTGTTGGAAACCAAATATCCGACGATCGACAACATCTTCGCGAATTACCAGCCGATCTTCCTGATCGACCAGATGATCGCCATCTGCGATTTCGAGGGGGCACCCTATCACATGAGCCCTGACCTGATTGATCGCGCCTGGGCCAATATGTTTGTCCGCGACGAGGTGATCGTGCGATAGGGCCGGAAGGAGCAGTTGCCAAAACCTTTACAGAAAAACGCTTCTGTAATGATTTCATATGCTTGACCCCTCTGCGCAACTTGAGCAGGCGCCCCGACGCGCGCCCCATTGCCTCGCACCCGTTGTCGCGGGATACTGCCGGCCTCTTCCTTCTAGCCGATCCGACGCACCATGCCCGACCCCGCGATCCTTCCCCGCATCCAGGCCAGTTTCGACCGCCAGACGATGATGCGGACCTTCGGCGCAACGATGCTTGCGGCGGCGGATGGGCGTTGCGTGATCCGCGCGCCGATCCTGCCGACGGTTCGTCAGCAGCAGGGTGCCGCGCACGCCGCCCTCGCGTTCGGGCTCGGGGATTCGGCCGCGGGCTATGCCGCGCTTACCCTACTGCCCGAGGAGTTCGAGGTGATGACGGTCGAGATGAAGATCAACCTCCTCGCACCTGCGGTCGGCGAAGCGCTCGAAGCGACGGGCGAGGTGATGCGCTCCGGCCGCCGCATCACCGTGGTCCGCGCCGAGGTGGTGGCGCTCGATGGCGAGCATCGCCGGAGCGTGGCCCTTCTGCAGGGCACCATGATCCCGGTCGAGGCGCGCTGAGCCTCAGACCGTCAGGCCCTGCGGCTCCGGCAACCCGCGCGCCCGGCACGCGGCGGTGAGCGTGTTGGCCAGCAGGCAGGCGATCGTCATCGGTCCGACGCCCCCCGGCACCGGCGTGATCGCGCCGGCCACCTCGACGGCCGAAGAAAAATCCACGTCACCCACCAGGCGGGTCTTGCCGTCGCGGGCGACCCTGTTGATCCCGACATCGATCACCGTCGCGCCGGGCTTGATCCAGTCCCCTCGGATCATGTCGGGCCGGCCTACCGCTGCGACAAGGATATCCGCGCGCCGGCAGACCTCCGGCAGGTCGCGCGTACGGCTATGCGCCACCGTCACGGTGCAGCTTTCACCCAGAAGAAGCTGCGCCATCGGCTTGCCGACGATGTTCGACCTGCCCACAACCACGGCCTCCAACCCCGAAAGGCTGCCCAGATGGTCGCGCAGCATCATCAGGCAGCCGAGCGGCGTACAGGGCACCATCGCCTTCTGCCCCGTTCCCAGGCGCCCCACATTGAGGATGTGGAACCCATCGACATCCTTGGCGGGGTCGATCCGGTTGATCACCTTTTCCGCGTTCACATGCCCGGGCAACGGGAGCTGTACAAGGATCCCATGCACGGCGTCATCGGAATTCAGCCGGTCGATCAGCGCCAGAAGCTCGTCTTCGGGTGTTTCGGCCGCGAGCTTGTGCTCGAAGGACCGCATGCCAACCTCGACCGTCTGCTTTCCCTTCGATCGGACATAGACCTCGCTCGCCGGATCCTCGCCGACCAGAACCACCGCCAGACCGGGGATCAGCCGGTGGTCGGTCGCAAGCTTTTCCACCGCTTCCGCGACCTGCGCCCGGATGCGCGCCGCGAAGGCCTTTCCGTCGATGATCGTTGCCGTCATTTTTGTCTCGCTTCGCTTGCTCGAATGCCCGCCGAAGGCGCGCGGCGACGGGGGCTCGATGCCCCCCGAGCCGCGCCCGCGTGTCTAGAACAGCCCCTCGACAAAGCCTGCCTCGTTGATCCGGATCGTTTCGGCCGCGGGCGTGCGGGGCAGGCCGGGCATGGTCATGATTTCGCCGCAGATCACCACGATGAAGCCCGCTCCCGCCGACAGCCGCACCTCGCGGATCGGTACCGTGTGCCCCTCGGGCGCGCCGCGCAGGTTGGGGTCGGTCGAAAACGAATACTGCGTCTTCGCCATGCAGATCGGCAGATGCCCGTAGCCCGCCGCCTCCCAGGTTCTGAGCTGGTCGCGGATCGACTTGTCGGCGATCGCCTCGTCGGCATGGTAGATCCGCTTGGCGATGGTGTCGATCTTCTGGAACAGCGGCATGTCGTCGTCATAGAGCGGCGCGAAGGTCGACACGCCCGCGTCGGCGATCTCGGCCACGCGGGTGGCAAGCTCGGTAATCCCGGCCGAGCCCTCGGCCCAGTGCCGGCAGATGATCGCCTCGGCGCCGTGCGCGCGGCAATATTCCCTCACCGCCTCGATCTCGGTTTCGGTGTCCGAATGGAAGTGGTTGATCGCCACCACCACCGGCACGCCGAAGCTTTTCACGTTGGCGATGTGGCGGCCCAGGTTCGGGCAGCCCTTTTGCACGGCCTCGACATTCTCTGCGCCCAGATCCGCCTTGGCGACGCCGCCGTTCATCTTCATCGCCCGCACGGTGGCGACGATCACCGCCGCGGCGGGTGTCAGTCCCGCCTTGCGGCACTTGATGTCGAAGAACTTCTCCGCCCCCAGGTCGGCGCCGAAGCCCGCCTCGGTAACCACGTAATCGCCCAGTTTCAGCGCCGTCCTTGTGGCGATGACCGAATTGCAGCCATGCGCGATGTTGGCGAAGGGCCCGCCATGGACGAAGGCGGGGTTGTTTTCCAGCGTCTGCACCAGGTTCGGCTGCATCGCGTCGCGCAGAAGCACCGTCATCGCGCCGTCAGCCTTGATGTCGCGGCAATGGATCGGCGAGCGGTCGCGCCGATAGGCGACGACGATGTCGCCCAGCCGCTTCTGCAGATCGTCGAGGTCGCGCGCCAGACACAGGATCGCCATCACCTCGGAGGCGACGGTGATGTCGAACCCGGTCTGCCGTGCAAAGCCGTTCGGGACACCGCCCAAACCGACCACGACATCCCTGAGCGCCCGGTCGTTCATGTCCATCACCCGCCGCCAGACGATGCGCCGCTCGTCGATTTCCAGCGCATTGCCCCAGTAGATGTGGTTGTCGATCATCGCGGAAAGCAGGTTGTGCGCCGCGGTGATTGCGTGGAAGTCCCCGGTGAAGTGCAGGTTCATCTCTTCCATCGGTACGACCTGCGCGCGCCCGCCGCCCGCGGCGCCCCCCTTCATGCCAAAGTTCGGCCCCAGCGACGCCTCGCGGATGCAGATGACCGCCTTCTTGCCGATGGCATTCAGCCCGTCGCCCAACCCCACCGTCGTCGTCGTCTTGCCCTCGCCCGCCGGCGTCGGGTTGATCGCGGTCACAAGGATCAGCTTTCCGTCCGGCCGCTCGGCGAGGCTGTCGATGAAGGCCTGCCCGACCTTCGCCTTGTCGTGCCCGTAGGGCAGCAGATGCTCGCTCGGGATGCCCAGCTTGTCGCCGATCGCCTGGATCGGAAGCTTCACCGCCTCGCGGGCGATCTCGATATCGGTCTTGAAGGCCATCCGGCGGCTCCCTCGTCTCGGTGGGTCGATCTCCCGCCCTGCATATTGCGCCCGCGCCGCGCTGTGAAATCCGTTTGCGACCGATGAGTGCCGAATCTCGCCAACCGTCCGGCGCGTCGTCTTTGCCGCTCAGGTACGTCGGAAGACGAAGAAGATGCGCCTGAACGGAAACAGGACCGAGCCGTCGACTTCGGGCGGGTAGGCCGCCGCGAGCGCCGCGTCATAATCCTCGACAAAAGACGCAGCCTCGTCCTGGGTCAGACGCGCAAGGAAGGGCCGCATGGCCGTGCTTTCAGTGAAGGCGCGCACCGGATGGCCTTCGGGTGTCGGGTCAAGGCGCTG
>SLKW01000264.1 GCA_007134405.1 Paracoccaceae bacterium | reverse complement strand
CGCTCGCCCGATGCTTCCATCCAGTCGAGAAGCGCGACCGTGCCATCGGTCGAGGTCCCCTCTTCATCGCCGGTGATCGTCAGGATCACCGCGCCCTGCGGCGGCGTCTCGCGCACGAAATCCACCGCCGCGGCGACGAAGGCGGCGACGCCCGATTTCATGTCGCAGGCCCCCCGGCCCCAGATGCGGCCGTCCTCGATCTCGCCGCCGAACGGGTGGTGCGTCCAGTCCGCGCGGTTGCCGACCGGCACCACGTCGGTATGACCGTTGAAGCCGAAAGCCCGGTTCGCGCTCTTTTCGCCCCAGCGCGCAAACAGGTTGGGCACCCCCCCGCGATCGACGCGCGCGCAGAAAAAGCCCGCCGCCGTCAATTCCCGCTGAAGCAGTTGCAGCGCGCCACCCTCTTCGGGCGTGACCGAGGGGCAACGGATCAGGCGCGCGGTCAGATCGACGGGATCGAGCGAGGAAGAGGACATGCGGACTCCGGATTATGCTTGTGGTGCGATCAGTGCTATCGCCCCCGCCTCGGCCGGGCAAGGCATCGCCTACTCGCGCTGGGATTGCATCGTTGACAAGCGCGCTCGCGCGTGGTGGGAATTACACCATGCGCGGCGCTCGGCCAACGGTTAAGACTTTGCTAACACAGTCGGGCGATAACCACCGTAGCGGTCGGGAAAGCGGAATGGGAGCCGGTCTTCCGGCAGTAACCGAGATGCGGCAGGCTCGACCATGACCAGCATGCACGAAGAGACGATCACCAACGAGACTCGCCTGACCCGGATTCAGGCGCTGGTGGTCGAGATTCTCAACGATCTGTTGCGGGCGCCCATCGAAGAGATCGACGACGCCATTCATCAGGCGATCGCGCGCATCGGCAACTACTGCAAGCGCGACCGCTCTTACGTGTTCGTGCGCGACGGCGATATCGGCAACAACACCCATGAATGGTGCGGCCCCGAAACCGAGCCGATGATCGAGCAGCTGCAAGGCCTGCCGATGTCGCTTTACGGCAGCATGCTCGACCCGCTGCGCGAAGGGCGGACCTTCCAGGTTCCCGATGTCGGCGCGCTCGATCCCGAAGACCCCGCGCGCCAGTTGCTCGAGATGCAGGGCATCAAGTCGGTCGTCCTGGTGCCGATGCGGTCGGGTTCCGACTTCTACGGGATGGTCGGGTTCGACGGTGTCGAGCACACCCATGAGTTCCTCCCGGGCGAGCTTTACCTGTTGCAATCGGTCGCCGATGTCATCTGCTCGGTCCTGAAGCGGCGGGAGAGCGACCGGGCGGCGCGCGCCGCGCAGGCCGAACTGGCCGAGGAGCGGGCGTTTCTGGCGAGCATCCTGTCGACCTCGGCCATGGGCATCATGGTGATGGACGAAAGCGGGAAGATCCTTTTCGCCAACGATGCTGCCGAAAAGGTGGTAGGCATCCCGGTGGCCGACATGGTGGGGGCCGATCACGCACCCGAGTACTGGAACTACGCCGATCTCGACGGCAACGCCCTGAAGCCTGGCGAAACGCCTTTCGAGAAGGTCATGGCGCATGGCGAGCAGGTGGTCGACCAGCGGTTCTCGCTCCTGTGTCCGGACGGGTTGCGTTACTGCTCGGTGCACGCCGCGCCGGTACCCGCGAGCGAGCGTCAGCACGCGCGCGTCGTCTACGCGATCATCGACGTGACCGACCAAGTCCAGGCCGAGCGCGCGCGCGAAGCGGCGCTCGAAGACGCGCGGCGCGCCAATATCGCGAAGTCGAATTTCCTGGCCAAGATGAGCCACGAAATGCGCACGCCGCTCAATGGCGTTCTGGGCATTGCCGAGGTGCTCGCGCGACTGGTGCAGGTTCCCGAGCAGAAGCGCATGATCAAGCTGATGCACGATTCCGGGTCGTTGCTTCTGAACATCATCAACGATCTCCTGGACATGTCGAAGATCGAGGCCGACCAGCTCTCGATCGAGGCGGTGCCGTTCGACATGCTCGAACTCGCCAACCGACTGGAGGCGGTGCACACCCTTCGTGCGGCCGAAAAGCACCTGTCGTTCGGTGTCACCGTTCAGGGAATGCAGCATGTGAACCGGCTCGGCGATCCGCACCGGCTGTTGCAGATCCTGCACAACGTCATCAGCAACGCGATCAAGTTCACCGAGGAAGGCGCGGTCCATGTCGAGATCGACTGCACCGATCCCGAGCGCCTGATCATGCGGGTCACCGACACCGGTATCGGCATGACAACCGAAGAACAGACCCATGTGTTCGAGGATTTCGGACAGGCCGACGGGTCGATCGCGCGGAAGTACGGCGGCACGGGGCTCGGCATGTCGATCGTCAAGCGGCTGGTCGACATGATGGAAGGCACCATCGAATTCACCTCCGAACGCGGGCGCGGGACCTGCTTCCGGATCGATCTGCCGCTGGCGATATCGGATGTGGAGACGGTTCCGGTCGTTTCATCCGAGATCAAGCCCGACTACGACCTGAGCGGCCTGCGGGTCCTTGCGGCGGATGACAACCGCACGAACCGCATGATCCTGAGCGCCATGATGGGGCAGCTCGGCATCTCCCCACGCATGGTCGATGGCGGCGCCCAGGCGCTCGATGCGTTCGAACGTGAGACGTTCGACGCCATCATCCTCGACATCTCGATGCCCGATATCGACGGGATCAGCGTGCTCAACGAGATCCGGACGCGCGAACGCACGCGCGGCAAGGGGCGCGTGCCGGTTCTCGCCTTCACGGCAAACGCGATGGCGCATCAGATCGAAAGCTATCTGCGCGCGGGCTTCGACGATTGCCTGACGAAGCCCCTGCAACTTGAGCGGCTGCGCAGCGCCCTGGGCGTGCAGGTGCTCGAAAAGCTTCCCCGCGGGGGCCGCCAGCTGGCCTCCTAAAGCCCCGGCGTGCGCAGTCCGGGGGGCCAGGCATCGATCGCCGCGACCGCCTCTTCGGCGGTCTCGACATAACGAAAGAGCTCCAGGTCCGAGGGGCTGATCGTGCCCGCATCCGCCAGCGCCTTCCAGTTGATGATCCCCTCCCAGAACTCGCGCCCGAACAGCAGGAACGGGATCGCGGCCATGCGGCGGGTCTGGATCAGCGTCAACGTCTCGAAAAGCTCGTCCAGCGTCCCGAAACCACCGGGAAAAACGGTGATCGCCTCGGCGCGCATCAGGAAGTGCATCTTGCGGATCGCAAAATAGTGGAAGTTCAGGCTCAGTTCCGGCGTGACATAGGCATTCGGCGCCTGCTCGTGCGGCAGCACGATGTTGAGCCCGATCGAGATGCCGCCCGCCTCGGCGGCGCCGCGATTGCCAGCCTCCATCACGCCCGGCCCGCCACCGGTGCAGATGACATGGTCGCGGCAATCGGTCTCGACGCTGCGCAGGGTGATCAGGCGCGCGAATTCCTGCGCCTGCCGGTAGTAGGATGACAGCGCCGACAGGCCCGGCGTCGCGCCCTCGGACCCCGGCGCCGGGATGCGCGCGCCGCCGAACATCACCATGGTCGAGGTGATCTGCCGCTCGATCATCAGCATCTCGGGCTTCAGAAGCTCCAGCTGCAACCGCACCGGGCGCAACTCGTCGCGCATCAGGAAGTCGGGATCGTCGAATGCCAGCCGATAGGCCGGGCTGCGTGTCTGCGGCGTATCGGGGATGCCGTGCCAGGTGCGCACGTCCTCTTCGGCATCGGGGAAGGGGCGGAAACGGCCCTTTTCGTTCATCGCGTTGACCTGCCTGCATTGCGTGCTCGAAGGCGCAACGCTATAGCCTGCCGAGCCGCATGACCAGAGCCGCAGGAGCCGCGCCATGACCAACCCCATGACGAACGACGACCTGGAGACCGCCATCGAAGCGGCCTGGGAAGCGCGCGACACGATCACCCCCGAAACCCGCGGCACGGCGCGCGAGGCGATCGAGGCGACACTCGATGCGCTCGACGCGGGCAAGCTGCGTGTCGCAGAGAAGCGTGGCACCGACTGGCACGTGAACCAGTGGGCGAAGAAGGCCGTGCTTCTGGGCTTCCGCCTGCACGAGATGCAGCCGCAAGCGGGCGGGCCTCAGGGCGGGCATTGGTGGGACAAGGTCGACAGCAAGTTCCGCGGCTGGACCCCCAAACAGTGGAAGGAAGCGGGCTTTCGCGCGGTTCCGAACTGCATCGTCCGCCGTTCGGCGCATATCGCGAAGGGCGTCGTTCTGATGCCCAGCTTCGTCAACCTCGGCGCCTATGTCGACGAGGGCACGATGGTCGATACCTGGGCCACGGTCGGTTCCTGCGCGCAGATCGGCAAGAACGTGCATCTGTCGGGCGGCGTCGGGATCGGCGGCGTGCTGGAGCCGATGCAGGCCGGCCCGACGATCATCGAGGACAATTGCTTCATCGGGGCGCGGTCCGAGGTGGTCGAGGGGGTGATCGTGCGCGAAGGTTCGGTGCTGGGCATGGGGGTCTTCATAGGCCAGTCCACCAAGATCGTCGATCGCGCGAGCGGCGCGGTCATCTATGGCGAGGTGCCGGCCGGTTCGGTGGTCGTCGCGGGGTCGATGCCGTCTTCGGGCGGCGTGAACCTCTATTGCGCGGTGATCGTCAAGCGGGTGGATGCGAAAACCCGCTCGAAGACCTCGATCAACGAGCTTCTGCGCGACTGAGGCCGAACCTGCGCGCATGCGCGCAGCTTTACAAGCTGCTGATATCAAATGCAAAAGTTTCGTCATTAACTGCAACGAAACTTTTGCGGAAAGACCGCGGTCCCGGCGTTCCGGCCGCTGACGCGGCCTCCGCGCGCAGCGGGACTTGACCGGAATCAATGCGGTTCCCATCTCGACGATCTATAGAGCCACTGTTCAATCTCGCTTTTCAGATGGAGGAGATCATGGTCGAGAAGACTCCGCTTGGGACCTTCTTTCCCTCGCTTTACGAACCCTTCCGCCAGTTCGGCGGCAAGCTTGCCGACTGGGTCGCGCCCGCCGCCGAGGCGTCGTCGGGCGATGATGCTTACCGCATCGCGATGGAACTGCCCGGCGTCGCCGAAGCCGACATTCAGCTCACGGTCGATAACGGGGTTGTCGCGGTGAAAGGCGAGAAGAAGACCGAACGCGAGGAAAAGGGCGACACCTGGTATTTCAGCGAGCGTCAGTACGGTTCGTTCCAGAGGTCGTTCCGGGTGCCTGCCGATGCCGACGACACGAAGGTTTCGGCCGACCTGAAAGACGGTGTGCTGACGATCACCATTCCGCGCAGGGCAAAGACGGAAAAGAGCGGAAAGCGCGTGAAGATCGGCAAGGGTTGAGCGGCGCTGCGACGCCGGAAAGGGTTTCTTTGTGGTTAATTCCGCGAAGGTAATCCTTCTTTGTCATGGACTTGAGTGGTCTGCGCAAGTTGCGCAGGCCGCGGCGAGAGCCCCTTCGCGCGGGTCAGTCGCCGGTGAAGGGCGTCATCTGCGCCACGATCACCGCATTCTCGTCGAGCGCGCGCTGCATGAGCGCGCGCTCTTTCGCATCGATCTCCTCGCCCGCGGCAAGACGGTCGTCGAGCGTGCCGTAGCCGGTCACGTCCAGCGGCGCCATGTCGGCCTGCTTGAGGATCGCCACCGTCTCGCGCACCGCCTCGCCCTCGTCGCGCCCCGCGGCATAGATTAGAAGGCCCGCACCGGTCGCCGCCTTAGGCAAGCCGTCGGCCGCCTTGCGGCCGACCTGAACGACAAGGGTGAAGACCTGTGTCGGGGATTTCTCGGGCATGCGGCGGGCTCCGGTTTTCGTGCCGGCGTGATGATCGCTCCGGCGGCGCGGGTCAAGAGACAGGCGGGGCGGCCGCGGTCCGCGCCCTGCCGGGAGCCGCGAAATCGGCGCAGATCGCCTCGGCCAGATGCTCGGCCCAGAGCCGATAGATCACGGGTCCGGGGTGGAAGCCGTCCTCGGCCATCAGGGCCGGGTCAAGCGCCGCTCCCGGGATCGGCAGATACCGCAACGCGGGCTGTCTGCGGACCGCCTGGGCCAAGGCCGTGTCGAAGCGGGCGGCACGCGCCCCAAGAACCGCGCGCAAAGGCTGCGGCAAGAGCGGAAAGCACCCCATCGGCGGCACACCCGACAGATACGCGCGGCGCAGGCCGAACCGCGCCCGCAGCAGCTCTGCCAGCGCCTGCTGCTGGGCAAGCCAGCGCTTCAGCGGCACCTGCCGGGCGACATCGTTGACACCAAGGGCGATCACGGCGGCATCGAAGGGGGCGGCATCGATCTCGCGCATCGTCTGCAGCGTGCTGGCGGTGGTCGCGCCGATCCGGGCATGCAGCTGCCATTGCACCGTGAAACGGGCGGCCAGCGCGTGCCCCAGCCGGCCGGCGAGGGCATCGTCCTGATGGGCGACACCGACCCCGGCGGCGGAGGAATCGCCAAGGATCAAGAGCCGAAGCAGCGGTCCGGTGCCTACCCGGCCCCCACGCGGTCCCGCAGCTTCGGGCAGGCGCGCGGCGCGCCGGCGCACGGCGAGCCCTTGCACAAGGCAGACCGGGGCAAGCGCGAGGTGCAGCAGGGGATGGGTGAGTTGGGGCATCGCGGCGGCGCGCGCTTCGTGGGGACTGGCTGGGCCCGGCGGTTACCAGGCGGTCTCGACCGGGGCGATGAAGGCAAGCTCCGACCCGGCGCAGACGACGCGCACACCGCGATAGGGCGACGGCGCACCGGCGGCCGGGACCAGCGCGGGCATCTGCAGCCGGACGTCGACATCGCTGAGCACCGTCGCGGCGGGGCCCTCGGGCGGCGTTGCGACCAATTCGACGATCTGGACCGGCCGGGTCGAGCGATCGGTGGGCCCGGGCTCGAGGCTGACGGTGTAACCCGCGCTGGGCAATTGCACCGTGCCGGTCACGATCAGTTCGGGCCGGGCGTCCGGTCCGGGCATGGCGTTCACGAAGGCGGTCCAGTCGCGCGAATCGATCACGGGGCAATCGACGGGGCCGGCGACGGGATCGTCGGCGACGGCAAGGCAGCCGGCGGCGAGAAAGGCCAGGCTGGCGGCAAACAGGGGGCGCGGCATGGGGGCTCCGGAGAAAGACTGTCGGCGCAATTATAGCCGCAGCGCCCGGCCACGGCAACGCGGCGCAAAGCGCCTGCGACTAGGGCGCTTGTGTGGCCAGGGTGCCGTCGGCTTCGGTGAGCGTGAGCCGGCCACGCCCCGCCGCTTTCGACGCATAGAGCGCGCGGTCAGCATCCGACAGCATCCGGTCGGCTTCCGGGCTGTCGTAGTTGCGTGACAGGACCGCGCCCATCGACGAGCCCACCGCGCAGGCCTGGCCGAGGAAGTCGATCGGCGTGCGCAGAAGATCAAGGATCCGGCCCGCGACGCGTTCGAGGGGGCCATAGTCGGACAGGCCCGGGAAGAGCAGGATGAATTCATCCCCGCCGACGCGCGTTATGACGTCACCGCCGCGCACGCTGTCGCGCAGCATGCGGGCGAATTCGGTCAGCACATGATCGCCCGCGGCATGGCCAAGCGTGTCGTTGACCTGCTTGAAATGGTCGAGGTCGAGATGCAGCATCGCGAAGTCGTGCCGCGCGGCCAGAAGGCCCGACAGCGCGCGGTCCATCCCGCGGCGGTTGCGCAGCCCGGTCAGCGCATCGGTGAGCGCCAGTTCCTCGGCCGTGCGCTTGGCGCCGTTGAGGCGGGCGTTCGTCTTTTCCAGCTCGCCCATCACCGCCGCCTTGGCCTCGGCGAGGTAGAGAAGCTCGATCGCCAGGTCGGTTGCCGCGAAATCGGTGTCGGACAGCGCGTGGTCGCGAACCGCCTCGCGCACCGCGTGGCCGAAGGACAGGTTGACCAGCACGCCCTCGCCGCCGGCAAGGGGCACGGCCACGCCCTTGAAGCCAGTATGCGGGGCGGCGCGCAGGTTCAGCCGCAGCGCAGGGGCGCGCGTCAGATCCGCAAGGCTTGCCGCGCCGCGCGGGCGCCGCAACTCGAAAACCTCGGCGAGCGGCGCGCCCAATGCGGCCGGCCCCATGATCTTGCGCAGGCTCGGTCCCATGCAGTGGATATGCCCGTCGGGCGCCAGCCACAGGTAAAGCGGCATCAGATGGCCAAGCGCACCCGGCGCCAGGCGAAAGGTCAGCGGTTCGGGCGGGCCATCCATCACGCGGCCCCGATCCCGGCCAGGTCGAACCGGCGGCCGGCGTGAAAATCGGGATCGTGCACGGCGATCGACAGCAACTCGTCCTGCCGCCCGTGCACGCGGCGCTCCTCCTCGTCCGATCTGGGAGAAACCGGCCCCAGGTGTTCCAGCACGACCAGCGCGCCGTAATCGTCGCCCAGGGCGCGCAAAATGCCGGCCATCACGTGCCCGAAGCCCGGCGGGCAGGCGCGGCAGCGCAGCGTGAAAGTGCCTTCCCCCGCCTCGTCGAGTTCGAGTTCGGGCAGGTCGAGCTGGGCGACCGCGAGTCTGGTACGGCCGCGCAGGTCTTCCAGCGAGTAGAGGAATTCGGTGAAGCTGCGCCCGCCGAATCGCAGCAGCCGGCGCAAGGGCTCCAGCTTCTCGTTCCAGATGAGATACGTGCCCAGATCCTCGAGCAGCGATTCGCGCGGGCGGCCGAGGCGATCGCATGCGGCCGTCAGCATCGCTTCGGTCACCGCGTCCTCGTAGACGCTCATCGCCTCGAACCCGTCGGCGCCGAGGACATCGGTCAGATCCGCGCTGTTGGCGACCGCCGTCCAGACGCCGGGTCCGAACGAATCGTGCAAGAAGCACTGGATCGCACGATTCACCAGTCCATGCATATGGGCCAAGTCCCGCCAGACGCCGCCTTGTCGGCGCGTGCTGACGCTAGGTCAGATCGGTTAAGGATTCGCCAAAAGCTTTCAGTCCGGGCCGATGCCCAGCAACCGTGGCAAATGCCCGATATCGGGACAGACCATGTCGGCGAAAGGCGCCAGTTCGGCCTCGTCCGCGACGCCGGTCAGGACGGCGAGCGTCGGCATGCCGGCAGCGCGGCCGGCGATCAGGTCATGGCGGCTGTCGCCGACCATCAGCACCTGCCGCGGATCGAGCCCGAATTCGACCGCGAAGGCCAGCAACATGCCGGGCTCCGGCTTCGCCCCATGCCCCGAATCGGCGCCGGCCACGAAGTCAAAGAGCGCCGCCTGCCCGCCCAGATGCGCGCGCGCGACGGATTCGTAGTCGTTCGTCGCCACGCCCAAGCGGAATCCAGCCGAGCCGAGCCGGGTGAAGAGCGGCGCCAATGGCACCGCCTCGACCATCGGCGCTTCAGAGGCGCGATCGCCAAGCCAGGCGGCCAGCGCGTCCACCCCGCCCGGCCAATTGGGCAGATGGGTTGCAAAAAGTGCCGCCACCTCCTCACCCGTGCCGGCGATCACGGTGCTGTCGGCATGAAAGCGCGCGCGCGCCGGGTCGTAGCGCATCGCTGTGGCAAGGCGATCCGCGAGCGCCGCATCGTCCCCGGCGATCTCGTCCAGCACGGTGCGCGCCCAGACCCCCCAGCTTGCCTGGAAGTCGAAGAGCGTGCCATCCTTGTCGAATAGCAACCCCTTGAGATCTGTGAAAATGGGTTCGATTGCTGTCGATGGCACCTGCGTCATGTCCAGTGCACCTCGTCGCCGCCGGGCAACCCCGCGCGGGCTGCCGCGGGGGTCGAAGCCGGGACGTCAAGCGTGCCGCAGCAATCCAGCAAGAGCGCCTCGTCGGCCATCAGGAAGTCGATGACGGCAAGCAGGAAGCTGGCCTCGCCCGCGGCGTGGCGCAGATCCGCGGGGGTCATCCCCGTCGCCGCGAGGAAGGCGCCGATACGCGCGTGATCTTCCGCCAGCCACTGCAGAACCTCGACCGCGAATGATTCGGCTTGCGGGCGGTTCATTGAGTCCTCACCGGAGCGCTGTTTCGCATGCAGCCGCTTCCTGTTCTCGCGTTGGCAACAATAAAGCGCATCGATGCGCGGAGTTTTGCCATTCGTTAACGAACCGAAAGAATATGTTAACCATTTGAACCAAGATACTCCTTAGGTTTCCGGTGCTACTTCGTTCACTCCGTTCCACATCGGTCCGCGTTCCTGAATACGGGACCTTCACGGAAGAGGCCATGGCAGAGAAGATTCTGATCGTCGACGACATGTCGGTCAACCGGATCATGCTGAAGGTCAAGCTGAAGGAGGCTTGCCATGACAGCATTCAGGCCGGCGACGGCGAGACAGCGCTGAGGGTTGCGCGCGAAGAGCAACCGAAACTGATCCTTCTCGACATGATGCTGCCGGACATTTCGGGGATCGAAGTGTGCAGGCGGCTCCGCGCCGATCCGGCGACCAGCCATATTCCGGTCGTGATCATCACCGCCTCGACCGATCGCGCACGGCGCTTGGAGGCATTGCAGGCCGGCGCCGACGAGTTCTTGGTCAAGCCGCTCAACGAGGCGATATTGCTGGCGCGGATCCGCAGCCTGCTGCGCGCCTGCGAAACGGAGGACGAATTGCGCCTGCGCGCGGCGACCTGCGGCGAAATGGGTTTCAACGAGACCGCCGCAGCATTCGACATGCCGGACCATGTCGCACTCATCGCGCCGGACAGCGCGACCGCGATGAACTGGCGCGCGATGCTGACCCCGCATTTCGCGGGCCGGATCGACCTTGTGACGCCCACCGCGGCCCTGGCCGACGCCGATGGCCAGCAGGTGCCCGATGTCTATGTCGTGGCCGCCAATCTGCCCGCTGCCGGCTCGGGTTTGCGGCTGGTATCGGACCTGCGCTCGCGCGTCCAAAGCCGGCATTCGGCGGTCTGCCTGGTGTTGCCCGACGCGGCGGGCGAGGTCGCGGCAATGGCGCTCGATCTGGGCGCGACCGATCTGTTTCCCCTGCCGCTCGACCCCGAGGAGACGGCGCTGCGCCTCAAGCTTCATGTCAGGCGCAAGCGGCGTACCGACCAGCTGCGCCGGCAGGTGCAGGACGGACTGCGGCTTGCGGTCGCCGATCCGCTGACGGGCCTTTACAACCGCCGCTACGCCCTGACCCATCTCGAACGCGTCGCGCAGCGCGCCCGCGAAACCGGACGTAGGTATGCGGTGATGGTGCTCGACCTCGACCGCTTCAAGGCGATCAACGACAGCTTCGGCCATGCCGCCGGCGACAAGGTCCTGGAGACGGTCGCGCACCGTTTGCGTGACAATCTGCGCCCGTCCGATCTGGTCGCGCGGATTGGCGGCGAAGAGTTTCTGGTCGCGCTGTCCGACACCACGCTCGGGTCCGCGCGCATTGCCGCCGAGCGGCTGTGCCGGGCGATCGAATCGACGCCGGTGGCCTTGCCGGACGGCCGCGAGGTTCATGTCACAATCTCGGTCGGCCTGGCTCTGGGCAATGCCGATCCACAGGGCAGGTCCGAAGCGGCGCGAGAGGTCGTGGAACGCGCTGACACAGCCCTTTTCGCGGCCAAAACCGAAGGGCGCAACCAGGTTACAATCTCGGCCAGCGCCGCCTGAGCATTGCCCCTAGGCTTAGCACTTTTCCACCTCAGCGCGGGCCGAAACGCCGATCGCGCCGGTTCTCGTAGCGCTCCGCGACTGCGGCGCGCTCGGCGGCGCTGAGCGAGTCCAGCCGCTCGACCAGAAGCGCTTGCGCCGCCGCCGACCGGGTGGCCATTGCCTCGCGTCGCGTCTCGAGCAGCGCGGCGAAAGCATCCGCATCGAACGTCTCGGCGCGCAGGAGTGCAAGCAATTCGGCGTCCTGCGCGGCGGCACGAGCGCGCCGCTCGTCGCGGTCCGGCCGGGGCGCCTGACCGGCCTCCTCTCGGAAACGGGCGCGCAGTTCCTCGCGGCTGTCATCGGGCAGGGCCCGCCAGAGCGCCCGCGGGTCCGGGCCGCTCGACCAGGACGCGGATTGCCGCTGACCGGCGGTCATCGCGCCCCCCGCGACCAGCCCGATGAAGAGAAGGTTCAACGCCACCGAGAGGATGAGCGCGATACGAAGCCCGCGTCCGGTGCGCTGCGGCGATTGCGAATCAGATCCGGTCATGCGTCACCCACCTTAGTCATCGCCCAGGAGCGCCAGCAGCGGATCGGGCTCGAGCCCGGCCAATGCATCGTCCGACCATGCGCCCGGATCTGCGCCAAGAAGCCCGGCACCCTGCCAGAAGGCCGAGGCCACGCCTGCGACGGCGTCGGGCTCGGCGGCGCCAATCCAGAGACCGGCAACGCCCGCGGCGGTCATGCCGGTCAGTCCCGGCGCGCCGCCCAGACCCCGCCAGAGCTGCGACATCCACCCGGCGGTGCGGGCCTCCCGCGCCACCGGAACGGGCGCGGGCGGCGGCATCGCCTGCAGCGCCTCGGTCAGAAGGCGGGCGCGCAGCCGGTCGGGCAGCGGCTCGGGCGGGCGGACGGCGGCGTGCGCCAGCAGCGCGTCG
This sequence comes from Paracoccaceae bacterium, assembly GCA_007134405.1. Taxonomy (GTDB): domain Bacteria; phylum Pseudomonadota; class Alphaproteobacteria; order Rhodobacterales; family Rhodobacteraceae; genus Pararhodobacter. Next base: position 5,175 of record SLKW01000264.1, on the reverse strand, counting down.
AGCGCGCTGTCGGCCATCGGAATGCGGTTCGGGTCGCGGTCGCTCATCATTGATATCCCAGGTCTTCGCGTCGCGCGGATAAAAGCTCTGCAAGGCGGCGTCGTCCCCGTGCCGTCAGGCTTTCGACCGCCTCGACACTCACGCCCATGACGTCGGCGATCTCGGGGTTGGCCAGGCCTTCGAGATGGCGCAGCACCACCGCCTCGCGCTGACGGTCGGGCAATTGCGCCAGCGCGGCTTCGAGCGCGCGCGTCCGGTCCGTCTCCAGCAGCGCATCAAAGGGCGCGGGGGCGTCATCGGCGGGCTCGGGCACCGAATCGAGCGCGACGCTGCGCCGGCGCCGCAGCCGATCCGTCGCCAAGTTCATCGCCACCCGGTAGACCCAGGTCCCCGGCTGCGCCGCACCGGGCTGCCATCGGGGCGCGATCTGCCACAGTCGCAACATTGCCTCCTGCACTACATCCTCCGCCTCGGCCGCATCGCCCAGAAGCCGCAGCGCCAGCCGGTAGAGCCGCGGCGCCAGCCGGTCGAGCAGCAATTGCGCCGCCAGCGCCTCGCCGGCGGCATAGCGGCGCAGAAGCAAATCGTCCGAGGGGCCTTCGTCATCTCGCATGGGGCGGCGGCGTTCCGGCGGCGCCGTGCATCGGCGCCACGCCCGGGCCTATCGCCCCGGCGCGGCTCCGGCAAGGCCGCTCACTCCCCGCGCCGCTGGCCGCGCCGCTCGGCGCGTTCTTCCCAGCGGGCCTGCGCCGCCTCAAGCTCCTCGGGGCTGATCGAGCCGTCGCCATCGGCGTCGATCCGGTCGAACATGCGGTTGATCATCTCCGACCGGTCGCCGCCGTGCATCCGCCCGTGACGCATGCCGCGTTGACCGCGCCTTTCCCCGGCTCGCTCCGCGCGCTCGGCCCGCCGCTCGCGCCATTCACCGTGCCGCTCCATCCTTTCGGCATGAACGGCGGCCAGTCCGGCGCGCAGCTCGTCAAGCGTGAGCGCCCCGTCCCCATCGGCGTCGCCGGCCTCCATGATCGCCTCGGCGTGACGCTCGAGACGCGCATCGCGCGCCGCCTCGATCCGTGTCTCGACATAGGCGGTGAATTCCTCGCGCGACAGCGCGCCGTCGCCGTCGGTATCGGCGGCCTGGAAATCGAACTCGGGCATCATCCCGTACCCACCGGCGCGGTCCGAGGAGGCAAGGGCAGGCGCGGCGGCAAGGACGAGCGCTGTGGACAGAACGAGAAGTCGCATGGGTTGCTCCAGACAAGGGGGCGAGGGCGCGCAGCCGGTCGCGGTTTCTATACCTCTCTCACGCAGCCGCAGGTCGTTTCCGTCGAGGGCCTGACCAAATGTGGCAAACCTCCGGCGCTTGACCTTGCCGGCCGCATCCCTAAGTTCGGCTCATTCTGGAAAGGCGCGCCGCACATGTCCCATTCGCCCCCCCTCCCCGATGATCGCCCGATGGTGCCGGCGCTGCTTCACGGCTGGCAGCGCCGCTGTCCGTGCTGCGGCGACGGGGCGCTGATGGGCGGGTTCCTGCGCGTAAGGGATGCCTGCGCGGATTGCGGCGAGGCCTTTCATCATCACCGCGCCGATGACGGGCCAGCCTACCTGACCGTGCTGATCGTCGCGAAACTGGCGATGGCCTTCTACATGGCGGTCTTCCTGGCCTTCGCCTTCGAGCCCTGGGTGATGATCGTGCTGACCTGGGGCGCGTCGCTGGCGATGGTCTTCTATCTGCTGCCGCGCTTCAAGGGGGCGATCGTGGCGTTGCAATGGTCACGGCGCATGCACGGGTTCGACGGTCCGGCGACCCCCGGACACGGATCAGGGCACGGGCGATGAAGGACGGCGCGCCGGCACCCGAAAAAACCGCGATCCGCGATGCCGCGACGATCGTTCTGGTGCGCGACGCGGCCGGGCCCGACCCGAAGGTCCTGATGGGCCAGCGCGGTTCCGGCGCTGCCTTCATGCCAAACAAGTTCGTCTTTCCGGGCGGCGCGCTCGATCCCGAAGACGGGCAGGTCGAACTGGCCGCCCCGCTCGAATCCGGCATGCGGCGCAAGCTTGCCGCGCTTCCGGTAACCGATACGGTGCCTGCGCCCGAGGCGATGGTCGCCGGCGCGATCCGCGAATTGTGGGAGGAAGCGGGTTTGATGCTGGGCCGCCCGGGTGCATGGGTGGGGCCGCTGCCGGCCGACTGGCGGGCCTTCACCGAGGTCGGGATGCGCCCCTCGCCCGAAGGCATGCGCTACATCTTCCGTGCGATCACCCCTCCAGGACGGCCGCGCCGCTTCGATGCGCGCTTCTTCCTGGCCGATGCGGCGACCATCGACGCTGATCTCGATGACTTCGGACGGGCCTGCGACGAGTTGAGCCACCTGCACTGGATCGAGATCGCCGAGGCGCGGCGTCTGGACCTTCCCTTCATCACCGAGGTCGTCCTGGCCGAGGCTGAGGAGGTTTTGCGCCGTGGCCTGCCCGAAAGCGTGCCGTTCTTCGACAATTCCGGTCAGGACTCGACCTTCCGTCGGATCGACTAAACGGGTGGTCTAAGGGTGACGCGGGGCGTCCTCCCACCCCATCGAGGGGCGGTCGGACGCGCGGGCCTTCGGCCCGCAGGCGGCCCCCGCGCGGGCGTTGGAACTCATTAACATCTGTTGAATCTCGAAATAATTTCGATTTTGTATCGCGCACTTATGCAAGTGCGTGCGTGTGCACCCCGCCTGCGATGCCGGGCGGGCTGCCGCGCTCAACCCTGCAGGTGCGCGATTTCGGCGATGAAGGCGTTCAGGATTGCGGCGTAGGCTTCGGGTTGGTCGATGCAGGGCAGATGGCCCGACCCGCGGATCAGGGAAAACCGGCTGCCGGGGATAAGCTCCAGCGTCTCGCGCACCAGGTCCGGCGGGGTCGAGCCGTCCTCGGACCCGGCGATCCCCAGCGCGGGCAGGCGCAGGCCCGAGGTCGGCGTGTAGAAATCCGTCCCGGCGATGGCCGCCGCGCAGCCCGCATAGCCCGCGGCCGGCGTCCGTTCGAGCATGTGGCGCCACGCATGACATTCATCGCTGTCCCGAAATGCGGGGGGAAACCAGCGTTCGAGCACCGCGCCCGACAGCCCCGCCACGCCCGCCGTCTCGACGGTGGCGATCCGGTCGCGCCACATCTCGGGCGTTCCGATCTTGGCGGCGGTGTTCGACAGGACCAGCGCGCGCACCTGATCCATGCGCTTCACCGCCAGCCCCTGGGCGACCATGCCGCCGATCGAAAGCCCGACCAGAAGAACCTCGCGCAGCCGCAAATGATCGATCAGCCGCTCCAGGTCGCGCACCAGAGCGCCCATCGCATAGGGGGCTTCCGGCGCGTCCGAGAGCCCGTGGCCGCGCATGTCGTATCGCACGATCTTCAGCCCCGCCGGCAGGAGCGGCACCACCTTGTCCCAAAGCCGCAGATCGGTGCCCAGCGAATTGGCGAAGACCACGGGCGCCCCGTCCTCGGGTCCGTCGATCCGGTAGTGCAGGCGCAGATCGCCCAGATCGGCCATCATCATGAAGCGCGTCCTCCCTCGCCAAGACGGGCCCTCTGTGACCGCTTTCCGCCGCAAGGGCAAGCGGCTGCCCGTCCACGACCGGGACCCTTGCCACCGGCGCCGGAAAGGAACAGATCATGCCGCGTACCGCCACACACGGAATTGCCATGACCGACGCCTCACCGCCGACCCACCCCGACGTTCTCGAATTCCTGCTCACCCGGCGCTCGCGCCCGGCCAAGATGCTGCGCGCACCGGGGCCAAGTCGTGCGGAACTGGACCGCCTGCTGACGGCGGCGGCACGCGTGCCCGATCACGGCAAGCTGGAACCCTGGCGCTTTCTGGTGCTCGAGCGCGCCGCGCTGGACCGGCTGGCCGACCTCTGCGCCGAGCGGGGCGCGGACTTGGGCGAAGCGCCCGAAAAGGTCGAGAAAGCCGCGGCGACGTTTCGTGACTCGCCCTTCGCAGTCGCGGTGGTTTCCTCCCCCAGACCCTCGGAGAAGATCCCCGAGATCGAACAAGTACTCTCCGCGGGTGCCGTCTGCCTCAGCCTGGTCAATGCTGCGCTCGCGCAGGGTTTCGGCGCCTGCTGGCTGTCAGGCTACGCCGCGCATGACCGCGCATTCTGCGACCGCGGCCTGAGCCTTGCACCGCACGAACGGATCGCGGGCTTCATCCATATTGGCCGGGCCGAGATCACCCCGCCCGACCGCCCGCGCCCCGATGTCGCGGCCCTGACGACCTGGCTCGAAGGCTGAGAGCTGGTCGCCCGCTCGCCTTGGGTCAGTCAGAGACGACCCCGCACGCCAACCTGTCGCCGGCATCGCCGGTTTCCAGCGTCTCTTCGTCCGGTTCGTCGGCGTAGCGTTCCGGGATATGGGCGTGGTTGTCCGGCTCGGCATGGATGATGAAGGCGCTGCCGTCATCGGCGAGCAGGTCGTCCATCGTCGCGCGGTCGGTGAGCACGCTCATCTCGGCGGTGCCGTCGTCCATGACCAGCAGGTTTGGCAGGTCACCGGCATGGTCGGCGTGGTCGACGCCTTCGGGGTTAAAGTGCCCCTCGGCCGAGTCGAAGTCGGGCGGCTCGCATTCACCGACGGCGTGGATGTGAAAACCGTGAAACCCCGACGGCAGATCGCGCGCGGTGACGGTCACCCGCAGTTTTCCGTCCTCCTCGACGAGGCTGACGTTGGCGACAACGTCGCCATCGGCGTTGCGCAACTCGGCATTGCCGGTCTGCGCGGCAACAGCGGTGACTGACGCGGCAAAGGCCAGGCTGGTCGCGGCGGCTGCGGTGATGATCTTCATTGGCTTTCCTCCTTCTGGCGGCGCGGAGGGCTGGTGCTCCGGTCCCGTACCATGAGACAACCCGCGCACCACCCCAATGGTTTCAACGCTGGGTCAGAAGGAGGGAGGGACAAGAAACAGAAGGGGTGCCTCTGGACCGGATTGCGCCAGTCTTCCGGCCGCGGGTGGCGCAACGGGCCGCTTGCCCCAGAATTGAAACGGCCCGGCGGAGAGGTCCGCCGGGCCGTTAGCTCGCGATTTCGAGGCTTACTCGATGATTTTCGACACGACGCCGGCGCCGACGGTGCGGCCGCCTTCGCGGATGGCGAAGCGCAGCTTCTCTTCCATGGCGATCGGGGCGATCAGTT
>SLKW01000143.1 GCA_007134405.1 Paracoccaceae bacterium | reverse complement strand
TCGACAACGAGATCCAGGTCGCGGCGCTGAAGAACCACAAGTGGACCCGGATCAAGGACCAGGTCGACATGGTCGAGATGCCGGGCGGCAGCCGGATCCTCCTGCTCTCCGAGGGCCGGCTTCTGAACCTGGGCAACGCGACCGGGCATCCGAGCTTCGTCATGTCGGCCAGCTTCACCAACCAGGTTCTCGCGCAGATCGAACTCTGGACCAACCAGGGCGACTACGGCCCGGGTGTCTACATCCTGCCCAAGCATCTGGACGAGAAGGTGGCGCGGCTGCACCTGGCGCGGATCGGCGTGAAGCTGACCGAACTGGCGCCCGACCAGGCGGCCTATATCGGCGTCACCCCCGAAGGCCCCTTCAAACCGGAACACTACCGCTACTGAGCGGCCAGGCGGCGGCGGCCGTTGGGCCGCTCGCGCGCGCCGAAGCGGCTCAGCCCGAGCCGCGCAGGGCGCCCAGAACTTCGGCCAGCGCCTGCTTGCGGAAGGGCTTGGTCAGCGTCTGGGCGAAGCCGCAGGCGGAATGCGCGGCGACCTCGTGGGCCATCGCCGCCGCGGTGATTGCCGCGGCGGGCGGCAGCGCCACGCCCTCGGCGCGGGCGCGCGCCTGCAAGGTGGCCAGCGCGGTGCGCCCGTCCATCTCGGGCATGTTGATATCGAAGAGAAGCGCGTCAAACCGCCCGGGCGCCCATCGGGCGCAAGCGGCGCGCCCGTCTTCGGCATAGACTGCCTCGACCCCCAACCCTTCGAGCATCTTGCGCAGGATGATCAGATTGGTCTGATTGTCTTCGGCGACGAGGACGCGCATCCCGGCGAGCCCGCGGCAGGCCGGCGCGGCTGCACGCGCCTCGAGGGAGGCTTCGGCGACGGGCAACGGCAGATGCACCGTGATCCGCGTCCCCGCGCCCTCGGCGCTGTCGATCTCGATCCGCCCCTGCATCAGATCGACAAGCCGACGCACGATCGACAGCCCCAGCCCCGTGCCGCCGAAGCGCCGCGCGATCGAAGTGTCGGCCTGTACGAAGGGCTGGAAGACCCGCGCGCATTGCTCGGCGTTCATCCCGATGCCGGTATCGCGCACGATCAGCCGCAAGGGCCCGTCGTCCGGGTTCTCGATCAGCAGCGCCACCCGTCCGCGATCGGTGAACTTGACGGCATTCGCCACCAGGTTGTTGACGATCTGCCCCACCCGGTTCGCATCGCCCAGTCGTTTCGGCCCGGCTTCGGGCATCAGATCGAGCCGGCACTCGAGGCCCTTTTCCAGCGCCCGCGGATGGTGCAGCGCGCAGGTCCGCCGCGCGATCTCGGCCGGATCGAACGGCGCGATGTCGAAATCCAGCCGCCCCACGTCGATGCGCGACAGATCCAGAACGTCATTGAGCACGCTCAGCAGCGCCTCGCCCGAATCCCGGATCACGCCGATCTTGTCGCGCAGGTCCGGGCTGTCGGCGGTCTCGTAAATCAATTCCGCCATGCCCAGGATCCCGTTCAGCGGCGTGCGGATCTCGTGGCTCATCATGGCCAGGAAATCGGATTTCGACTTGCTCGCCTCCTCGGCGCGCATCCGCATCTCGTACAGCTGGGTCACATCGCTGCCGGCGCCGCGGTAGCCGGCGAACGCGCCCGCCTCGTCGAAGATCGGCTCGCCGTCGATCTGCATCCACTGCACATGGCCTTCGGAGCGTCGCACACCGTAGACGAAGTCGGAAAACGGCGCACGGCTTTCCACGATCGCATCCAGCGCCTCGAAATCGGCGCGGTTGTATTCCAGATCCGCCTTGGCGCGGATTTCGGTGAACGAGCGGCCGAGGATCCGCGCCGGGTCAAGCCCCGTGATCTGGACGTAGCTTTTCGACAGATGCGTGAAGCGCAGATCGGCATCGACTTCCCAGATCCACGACCGGCTCAGACGCGCCATGTGCCGGTAGCGGTCGGTCGCCGCCTGGGCATCCGCGATGGCCTCCTTGAGCGCGCATTCGCTCGTGATCTGCTCGGTGATGTCGGTCACCGCGCAAACGACCGAGGCGCCCATGGGCCGGCGCGGCAGCGGCGCCGCGTTCACCGACAGCACGCGGCGCTGCCCGTCGGGCAGGCGGATCGCGTGGCGGATGTCGTGGACCGGGGCCGCCGTCGACATGACCCGATGGAAGGGCAGCGACGCCTCCGGCATCGGCGTGCCGTCGAGGGTGGAAATCTCCCAGACCGGGTCGCTGCAGGGCCGGCCCGCCAGGTCCGCCAGCGGCATCCCCAGGATGCGGCCGGCCTCGGGATTGGCAAAAACGATGCGTCCCTCGGCATCGAAGGCCACGATCCCCGAAACGCTGGTCTCGGTCAGCGCTTGCTGAAACTCGCTCTCCGCCGCCAGCGCCTGTTCGAGCTCGCGCCGGACCGAGACATCGACATGGACCCCCGCCATGCGCAATGGCCTGCCCTCGTCGTCGCGCTCCAGCACCCGGCCGCTCGACAAGACATGCACCCAGTGCCCGTCGCGATGCCGAAAGCGGAACTCGTATTCGAATTGCGCGGCCTTGCCCCGAAGCACCTTGTCGAGCGCGGCCTCGACGCGCGGAAAATCGCAGGGATGGATCAGCGCGCGCCAGACATCGATGGTGACCGGTTCAAGATCCGCCGCCGCATAGCCGATCATTTCCGCCCACATGTCGTTGATCCGGTTGATCCCGGTGGGCACATCCCATTCCCAGGTTCCGATCCGCGCGCCCGAGATCACGTCGCTCAGCCGGTCGCGCGTGGCGATCAGGTCCGTGATCTCTGTCTGCGTGGCGACGAAACCGGCAAGCTGGCCGCAAGGATCGCGCACCGGCTGGATATCGAGGTCGATCCAGTAGCGCTCGCCCCCGGCACCGCGGTTCTCGATCGCCTCGCGAACCCCGCGCCCCTCGGCCAGCGCGGCGCCGATCCTGCGGACGGTGGCCGGATCGGTACGCTCGAACTGCAGCAATCGGCCGGGATGCGCGCCGCGCGCCGCCTCCAGCGGGTAACCCGTCAGACGGGTGAAGGCCGCGTTCACCCAGACGATCCGCCGCGCCGCATCGGTGACCACGACCGGAGTGCCGGTGCGCTCGGCGACGATCCCGGACAGGGCCGGGGCGTCGAGCCATGCGGCGCTCTGCGTGGTATCGGGCATGGCGGTGGCATCCCTGTTTCTGCGCTCGGACAGGCTCGGACAGGCAAGGCACCGCACTTTCCCGTCCCTCGCGCCCAGCATCGGTCAACGGACTTAAGCGTGGGTTAAGCCACGCGCGGCGCGGGTGCGGGTTCAGTCCCCCTCGGCATCCTGCGGCGCCTCGACGCCTTCGCGCGCGGAAAGCAGGCTCTCCAGGGCCAGCAACCAGCGCTCGTAATAGTCCGATCCGTCGGGCGCCGCGCCCTGCAGCGCGCGGCCCAGCGTGGCCGACCAGTCCTTCCAGTCGAAGAGCCCTGCCTCGTGCGCGGCGACGGCAAGCGCGAAGGCCCGCGCCTGCCAGGGCGCCTCGAACGGGGCGTCGGGCGGCGTGGGCCGGGCGGAACGCGGGCCGGTCAGCGGCGGTTCAGGCGGGTTCAAGATAGCTCTCCCAGGCATCGATCGACACCGTCAGCCCCGGCTCGGCATCGGGGCCCCAAAGCGCCGCGCCGGCGAAGACGACGGTGTAGAGCCTCTCCGGCGCCTCGCCCAAACCGTGGGCATGCGCATCGGGCAGGATGAAGCCGCCATGCTCGGCCTCGATGGTGCCGACATGGCCGCGGACATACCGCGGCAGACGGGTATGGCCGCGCGGGTGGATGTTGCGCGCGCGCACCCTGTCTCCGGGGTGGAAGCGCGCCGGCGTCGCCACGGGACGCGCGTAGTGCGTGCCCGCGCCAAGCGCCCCCGGCACCGCGGCCGCCGACAGCCGCCTGGGATGCGGCGCCGGTGCTTCGCCCGCGAGCAGCGCGTGCCGGTCGATCAGCGCCTCGAGCGCGCGGATCCAGATTTCATAGTAGGTCGACGCGTAATAGGTCGCCGGCGGCAGGCTCTCGCGCGCGTGGCGGCTCTCGTCGATGTTCCAATGCCCCAACGCGCCCGCGGCCAGCGTGAGCCCCAGCGCGCGCGCCTCCCAGGGGGCGTGGAACACCGGCGCGTCAACCTCGGGCCGGACCGGACCGAAGCCCATCGCCCCGCCCAGATCCTGCGGGCCGTTCACGCGCTTTCCCTCTCGGGCGTTTTCGGCACCCCGGTGCCGATCATCGCCTCGCGCGTCACCAGCGCGGCCAGATCCTCCGCGCCCATCCCCTCGGTGCCCGAGGGGCGCATCGGAATGACCAGATAGCGCAACTCGGCCGTGGAGTCCCAGACCCGGATCTGCACCTCGGGCGGCAGGTCGAGCCCGAACTCGGCCAGCACCGCGCGCGGCTCGATCACCGCGCGCGAGCGGTAGGCGGGCGACTTGTACCAGACCGGCGGCAGGCCGAGGACCGGCCACGGATAGCAGGAACAAAGCGTGCAGACGACGAGGTTGTGCGTCTCGGGCGAATTGAAGACGGCCTGCATATGCTCGCCTTGGCGGCCGGCATAGCCCATCGAGGCGATGGCGGCGGTGGCGTCGCGCCGCAGCCACTCGGCGAAATCGGGATCGGTCCAGGCGCGGGCGACGACGGCGGCGCCGTTCCTGGGCCCCACCTTCTCGGCATAGGTCTCGATGATCGCGTCGATCGCCGCCGGGTCGACGAGACCCCGCGCGGTCAGCTGCTCCTCGAGCCGGCGCACGCGTTCGGCCATCGGATCGGGCGGGGCATCGTGATGCGGGTGATCGTGGGGCATGGGCGAACTCCGTCCTCGACTGAGGTCAGGATAGAGCGGATGGCGGGGCCTGTGAACCACCGTCGCGCCACGGGACAGCGGGCGGGCCGTCCTCGGGGGCATCGAACCCCCTCGGCCGGCGCTATCGCGGCACTGCGCCAATGGAGTGCGTGGCAGCGGGGGAGGCCGCAGGCCGGCGGGGCGGCAGCCCCGGCGCGCCGAGCCCCCTCGATGGGGG
>SLKW01000330.1 GCA_007134405.1 Paracoccaceae bacterium | reverse complement strand
TACTGGTTCGTCGGCTCGCGCGCGCTTGACCGGACGGTAACGGAGATCCTGGCCGAGCATCCGGACTTCGCCGCTGAATCGCACCATGTTCGGGGTTTTCCCAATCGCTTCGACCTGACACTAACTGAACCGCGCTTGCAGATGGGCCCGCTGCGCTGGCAGGCTCCTTTCCTGCAGGTCTTCGCGCTGAGTTACCGGCCGCATCACCTGATAGTCGTTCTCCCGCATGAACAACGCGCAAGCGTGGCCGGGCAGGAGGCGACCCTGCTCAGCGACGATGCGCGCGCCAGCCTTTTCATGACGCCCGACCGAATGCTGCCATTGGAGCGGACGGCCTTGGTCGTTCAAGCGCCAAGGCTGCAGATGCAGGGGGCGACCCATCAGGCCGATGCCCTGCGTGTTGCAAGCAGATCGGAGGATGCGCGGCTGCATGACGCAGTAATCGAAATCGAAGCGGCGTTTCCCGATCCGGCCGTGATGGACGCGCTTGACCCCGAACGTTACTTTCCACGGCGCTTCGATGTGATCCGACTGGAAGGACAGATGCAATTCGACCGTCCGTTGGACCGCGCCGCATTGGCGGCTGCCAGCCCAAGTCTGGTCGACATGCAGTTCACAGGCGCCCGGGTTCGCTTCGACGATATCGATGTCCTAGCCCGCGGGACGGTCGAGCCGGACGCCGCCGGACGACTGTCGGGGCCGGTGACACTTACGGTGATCGGATGGCCGTCACTTCTGGAAAAGCTCAGCGAAACCGGGGTAATTGACGCCGATCAGGCCGGATTTCTGCGCCCCATGCTTGCCGGGATGACTGACCCCGAGAGCCCTGACCAGATCGAACTTGAACTGATGCTGCGCGACGGCACAGTCTCCGCCGGGCCGATAACGCTGGCGCGCATTCCCGCGCTTTTCTGAACTCCGCAGCAAGCGGTGGTCAGAGTGATTAATTTCAAGCTTGAAATATCTGGGCGTAAGTGACACTCTGCTCGCGGAGCTAAGGGAGTCGCTCATGAAGATCCTCTGTCTCGGCGGCGGGCCTGCCGGTCTGTATTTCGCCATATCGATGAAGCTGCGCGATTCGTCCCATCAAGTGACGGTACTGGAGCGCAACCGCGCCAACGACACGTTTGGCTGGGGCGTGGTTCTCTCGGATGACGCGCTTTCGAAAATGCAGGTCAACGACCCCGAGTCGACCGACGCGATCCGCGATCATTTCGCCTATTGGGACGACATCGCCGTGGTCCATCAGGGCGTGCGGACTGTCTCTGGCGGGCATGGCTTTGCCGGTATCGGCCGCAAGCAAATGCTCATCCTTCTGCAGGCGCGCGCACGCAAGCTTGGCGTCGACATGCGCTTCGAGACCGAGTTCGACAGCGCCGAGAACTACCGGAAGGAGTACGATCTGGTCGTTGCGTCGGACGGAATCAACTCGAGGGTCCGGCAGGAATATGAGGACGTTTTCAAGCCCGACGTCGATGTGCGCCGCTGCAAATTCGTGTGGTTGGGCACACACCAGAAGTTCGGCGACGCCTTCACCTTCATCTTCGAGAAGACCGAGCACGGCTGGGTCTGGGCACATGTCTATCAGTTCGACGATTCCACGGCGACCTTCATCGTCGAATGCCTGCCCGAGACCTGGGATCGCTGGGGCTTCGAGCACATGTCGAAGGAGGATACGGTCGAAACCTGCCGTAAGATCTTCGAGGCGCATCTGGATGGCCACGAATTGAAGTCGAACGCTGCGCATCTGCGCGGGTCTGCCGTCTGGATGCAGTTTCCGCGCATCGTCTGCGAGCGGTGGTATCACGAGAACGTGGTACTCATGGGTGATGCCGCGGCGACCTCGCATTTTTCGATCGGATCGGGCTCGCGGCTCGCTTTCGACTCGGCGATCGCGCTTGCCGATTACCTGCACAGCGAACCGACGCTCGAACGCGCTTTCGAGCGCTATCAGGACGAACGGCGGCTCGAAGTTCTGCGCACCCAATCCGCGGCCAGGAATTCGCTTGAATGGTTCGAAGAGGTCGAGCGCTACCTCGACATGCCGCCGCAGCAGTTCGCCTATTCCCTCTTGACCCGCAGCCAGCGGATCAGTCACGAAAACCTGCGCCTGCGCGATCCGAAATGGTTACGCGGCGCCGAAGATTGGTTTCAGGAGCAGGCTGGGGGCGAGAAAGGCCGCGCGCCGATGTTTGCGCCCTTCCGGCTGCGCAACATGGAGCTCGTAAATCGCGTCGTCGTTTCTCCTATGGCGCAATACAAGGCCATCGATGGCAACCCGACCGACTGGCACCTGGTTCACCTGGGTGAGCGCGCCAAGGGCGGCGCGGGGCTGGTCTATACCGAAATGACCTGCGTGTCCCCCGAAGGCCGTATCACGCCCGGCTGCCCAGGGCTTTATGCGCCGGAACATGAGTCAGGCTGGAAACGGATCGTCGATTTCGTCCATGCCGAAAGCCCCGCGAAGATTTGCATGCAGATCGGTCATTCGGGCCGAAAGGGCTCGACCCAGCTGGGCTGGGAAGAGATGGATTCACCGCTATCCGACGGCAACTGGGAAGTCATGAGCGCCAGTCCGCTGCCCTGGTCCCCGCAGAACTCCGTCCCGCGCGAAATGACACGATCCGACATGGACCGGGTCACCGCAGAATTCGTCGCCGCGACCGAGATGGCTGCACGCGCGGGTTTCGATATGATCGAGTTGCACGCCGCGCATGGATATCTCATATCGTCCTTCATCAGCCCTGTATCGAATGTCCGCACTGATGAGTACGGCGGCAGCCTCGAGAATCGGATGCGCTATCCGCTGGAGGTGTTCCGGGCGATGCGCACCGCCTGGCCGGAAGAACGGCCCATGTCGGTGCGCATATCTGCAAACGACTGGGTCGGAGACGAAGGTGTCACGCCGCAAGAAGCCGTCGAGATCGCAAGGATGTTCCACGACGCCGGCGCCGATATCATTGACGTGAGCGCCGGCCAGACATCGATCGAGGCAAAGCCTGTGTACGGGCGGATGTTCCAGACGCCTTTCTCCGACCGGATTCGCAACGAGACCGGCATCAAGACCATGGCGGTGGGCAACGTCTATGAAATGGACCACGTCAATTCGATCCTGATGGCCGGACGGGCCGATCTGGTTTGCCTAGCGCGGCCTCATCTGTCGAACCCCTATTGGACGCTGCACGCTTCAGTTGCGTTGGGCGATACCAAGACCGAATGGCCGCTGCCCTATCTTGCCGGGCGCGACCAGATGCGCCGCCTTGCAGAGCGCGAGCAGGAGGTGCTGCGCGCATGACCGACCTCGCGGGCAAACGGGTCCTGATCACCGGGGGCGGCACGGGGACCGGCGCCGACCTCGCGCGCGGTTTTGCCGAAGCTGGCGCCGAGGTCATTGTCACCGGGCGCCGCGCAGAGCCGCTCGATGCTGTTTCCGCCCGCCTGCCGCGGACCCGCGCACTTACCGCCGACGTGACCGATGAGGCAAGTATTGCTACCCTTTTCGACGCCGCAGGCCCGGTCGATATCGTCGTCGCCAACGCTGGCGCGGCAGAAAGCGCGCCTTTCGGCCGCACGCCGCTCGACCAATGGAACGCCATGCTGGCAGTGAACCTGACCGGCGTGTTCCTCACCCTGCGCGCGGGTCTGCGGCAGTTCAGCGGCTGGGGCCGGCTCATCTCCGTCGCCTCGACCGCGGGATTGAAGGGCTATGCCTATGTCGCCCCTTACGCAGCTGCGAAGCACGGCGTGGTCGGCCTGACACGGTCGCTGGCGCTGGAGGTGGCAAAAAGCCCGGTGACGGTCAACACGCTCTGCCCCGGCTTTCTGGACACCGAGATGACTGACCGCTCGGTCGCCAATATCATGGAGAAAACCGGGAAATCTCGCGAGGATGCGCGTGCGGCCCTGACACGGACCAACCCGCAGGGGCGGCTCATCCGGCCCGAGGAAGTCACCGCCGCCGCGCTTTGGCTTTGCTCACCTGGATCCGAAGGGGTGAACGGCCAGGCCATCGCCATCGCGGGGGGGGAGGTGTGAGATGATCGTCGACGCACCACCGCTGTCGAAGCGCCGACTGAAGACCTGGCTCAGGCTCTTGCGGCTGACCCGCACGGTCGAGGCGCAACTGCGCGACTATCTGCGGCGCAAGCATGAGACCACCCTGCCCCGCTTCGACGTGATGGCCGCGCTTTATCGCAAGCACGACACGATGACCATGTCCGAGCTTTCGCGTCTGCTTCTGGTCTCGAACGGCAACGCGACGGCAGTCGTCGACCGTCTTGAACGCGAAGGACTCGTGCAGCGCAGCCCGGCACCAAACGATCGGCGCACGGTCCATGTGTCGCTGACACCCGAAGGCGCGGCCGCGTTCGAGATCATGGCCCAGGGGCATGAGGCGCGGCTCGATGCGCTCTTTGGCGGGCTGAACGCGCATGACCTCGATCTGCTGCGCGACATTCTCCGCCGCGCCCAACCCGAGGAAAAGGAATGATGATGACCGAAATGGCCGGACTGCGCCCTGAACATTTCGACTGGCGTGTTGCCGACCGGATCGCGACGGTTCGGCTGACCCGCCCCGGACGCAAGAATCCGCTGACCTTCGAAAGCTACGCCGAGTTGCGCGACACATTTCGCGCGCTGCCCTATGCGAATGATGTGGACGTGGTGGTGATGGCGTCGAACGGCGGCAATTTCTGCTCGGGCGGCGACGTGCACGAGATCATCGGCCCGCTCGTTGCCATGGAAATGCCCGAGCTTCTGGCGTTCACGCGAATGACAGGCGATCTGGTCAAGGCGATGCTGGGCTGCCACAAGCCGATCATCGCGGCTGTCGATGGCATCTGCGTGGGAGCGG
Organism: Paracoccaceae bacterium; assembly: GCA_007134405.1. Lineage (GTDB taxonomy): Bacteria > Pseudomonadota > Alphaproteobacteria > Rhodobacterales > Rhodobacteraceae > Pararhodobacter. Next base: position 180 of record SLKW01000330.1, on the reverse strand, counting down.
GCGCAATCCTGGCGATGGCCTCCGACCTGCGGCTGGCGACGCCCGAAGCAAAGGCCGCATTCCTCTTTACCCGCGTCGGCCTCGCTGGATGCGACATGGGGGCCTGCGCGATGCTGCCGCGGATCATCGGCCAGGGGCGCGCGGCCGAGTTGCTCTATACGGGGCGGTCGATGAATGCGG
>SLKW01000488.1 GCA_007134405.1 Paracoccaceae bacterium | reverse complement strand
CAACCGGCTGATCTCGAAATGCCGCTTCCGGGTGGAGCAATGCTTCGGCACCATGAAGCGCCTCTTCGGCCTGCACCGCGCGCGTTACTTCGGCTGCGCCAGGACACATGCCCAACTGGCGATGGCGGCCATCGGGCAGAACCTCCTCAAGGCCGCAAACAAGATAACCCTCAACCCGTAAACCCCGGCAATCGCCTAACCCTCAACCCGCGTCACACCTGCATCCGCCGCACAGCCAGCGGCGACGGCAACGTGGGGAAATCAAACCAGAATCCCGAAATAATCCCGCCATGTAGAGGTCTTTCGACAGGAGCTGGCGGGGCTCGAACGCCATGCCCGTCAGCGCGCGCAGGAGGATCCGGCCTGCCGCCGCATGATGTCGATGCCCGGGATCAGCGCTGTCGTCGCCCTGACCTATCGATCCGCCGTCGATGACCCCGGTCGCTTCACTTCCTCGAAGAAGGTCGGGCCTTGGGTTGGCCTGACACCATCGAGAAACCAATCGGGCGAGCGCGATGTCTCGGGCGGGATCACCAAGGCCGGCGACGTGAACTTGCGGCGCGCCCTGTGCCAGGCTGCGACGGTCATGATGCACCGCGGACGCGCGACATGGCTCAGAGCCTGGGCTGCACAGGTTGCCCGCCGCCGCGGATCGAAGCGCGCGACGGTCGCGCTGGCGCGCCGCATCGGAGTCATCCTACACTGCATGTGGGTCGAGGACAGCGACTTCCCTGCTGATGCTCCGGTGCCGAATGTCGTTTGAGAACCACCGCCTGAGCCTGGCTGCCACCTGACGGCAGGCCTTCGAGGTCCCCCCAGGGACGCGGTTCCGATGATGCCGTGGTCCGGACTGTTGCCCGTGACAAGGAGCACGCCAATGAGATAGGCACATCGGAATTGCATTGAACCAGCATCATGTCGGCGGCCGCCGCGCCGACCACGGACCGAAGCATGCACCCGGGGTGATCGCAGACGAAGGCCTGCTGCTTGAAACGACGGTCGAGGAGCGATCGGTTCGAGATTGCCGCTTGCCTGCGGACAATACCTCGCGACCAAAACTGCTTGACTGGGACTGACGCATTCCGTCCGGTGGGACACACCCTGAGAAAGACCTGTCGCGGACACCGCGGCAGGTCGTCGGAAAGGTGAAGGCCTATCGGAGGGACTGGCGCCGCTTCCACAACGACGGAATGTATAACGGGACCTTCGATCCGGAGACAGACGCCGAAACCGTAACGCGGGCGTTCATCGCCGAACGGATGACGGTTGCCACGCGCGGCGAAAAGAAACCCGCTCCGTATCCGATCTCCAACTTTCATTCGCGGGCCTTCCCCAAGATCTGGATGCGTTCGCCGACGCAGGCCAGTGGTGAGCTCGACAAGGTCGTAGGCTTTCCGATCGTCCCGCGACCTTTGCGCCAACAGCTCAAGGAGTTGTCATTCGACGAGAAGGACCTGGATCCAGAGATCCGAGAAGAACTCGCTGGGTTGATCTACAAGGCGACGCTCCAGGCGAGCTCGACATTTATGAACTCCCTCCGCGAACGCGTGAGCAGCGCGAGCCGCGCTGGTAGTGGAGGAGCACGCGTCGGCGGCTCCTACATCCAAGGCGCGAATTTCAATCCGAAGACGCTAATCTCTTTGCTCAACATCTACAGGGTGCATTACAACTTCTTCGAGCCCCGGCCATATTCATCGCCGTTCGAGGAACCCGCTGCCGCAACCCGTAAGCCCGTTCTCGCGCCGCGCTCTCTCCGGATTCCCGGAACCAATGAGCATGTCGAGCTTCCGCCAAGGACGCGTCGAAAACCGAAGCGCTCAACGCCCGCAATGCGACACGGGATCGACACTCTCGTGCGCCGTAAGAGCCTGTCCGAAAACATCTTGAATCACTGGAATCGCTTGTGATTCCATCTCTGGCGCCATTGGAAGCAGGAGGCGCTGGATGTGGACGGCTGAGACGAGGTCGCAGTACGACCGGAGCGGGTTGCGCTATCCGAGCGATCTGACGAACGCGGAATGGGCGCTGATTGCGCCGTTGCTGCCGCCGGCGAAGCGCGGCGGGCGTCAGCGCTCGGTGGATCTGCGTGCGGTGGTGCAGGCGCTGCTCTATCTGCTCGAGACCGGCTGCCAGTGGCGGCATCTTCCCAAGGACTTTCCGCCGAAGAGCACGGTCTGGGGCTACTTCGACCTCTGGAGCTACGACGGCACGCTGGCGCGCATCCACGAGGCGCTCTACGTGGCGCTGCGCGAGAGGGAAGGCCGCGCGCTCAGCCCGAGCGCCGCGGTCATCGACAGCCAGACGGTCCAGTCGGCTGAAAAGGGGGGCCTTCTCGCGCGCCCACGGGCTATGATGCGGGCAAGAAGACCAAGGGCGTCAAGCGGCATATCCTCGTCGATACGCTCGGGCTGATGCTGCGCGCGGTGGTGCATCCGGCCTCTGTCCAGGATCGCGACGGCCTCGCGGCAGTGCTCGACCGCCGCGCGCGGCGACGCTTTCCGCTCATCGAGGTCGTGTTCGCCGACCAGGGCTACCAGGGGCCGAAGGCGGCAGCCGCCGTCGCCCGAAGCGGGACGTGGCGGCTCGAGATCGTGCGTCGCGATCCCGGCCAGAAGGGGTTCGCCGTCCTGCCGATGCGTTGGGTCGTCGAGCGCACCCTCTCATGGCTCCGACGCAACCGACGCCTGGCGAAGGACCTCGAGCATCTCACCCGAAGCGCGGAAGCAATGATCTCTCTCGCCATGATCAAGCTGATGCTACGACGCTTATGTAGCAAATAAACTTGTCGGACAGACTCTAAGACTGGTGCCGCGGGCGTCCCGGATCTCTATCGGGTCATCTACCGCCCCTGGCTTTATGCTGGCACCAAAGCAGGGGCGAAGCTCGACAGGACTTGGAGGGCGCCATCAGAAACAACCACGCCTCCCACCACCGCCGGATTTCTCGCCGAGGCCGAAACGGAAACGCAATCGTAGCCGAGCATGGTGCCAGCATCGTCAGACGCGGAGGGCCGGCCGTTGTGGCCGGCCCTCACTGTGTCCCACCGCGCGGAATGCGTCAGACTGGGACGGCCCCGTTACCGAAGTCTGGAGCCTAGCTTCCCGCTTACCCTTTTGCCTTGCCCATGCCGTAATGGAGTGGTTCAAACACGCATCATAACGGTTGGTCGGACGTTTCATTTGAAGAATCACGTTATTGAAAATCCTGCTGTTCTGGTGGTCGATCTTGACGGAACGCTCATCCGCAGCGACATGTTGTACGAGAGCTTCTGGTCTGCCTCTGGCCGGGACTGGCGCAACCTGTTCCTTTCGGTCGTGGCCTTGTCGCGGGGTCGGGCCTCGCTCAAGCGACAACTGGCACTCGCTTCCGTAATCGACGCAGCGACGCTTCCCTACGAGGCGGAGGTCATCGCTTTCGTCGAGGATTGGCGCAAATCCGGTGGGCGTACTGCGCTCGTGACCGCCAGCGATCGCAATTTTGCCGAAGCGATTGCCGCCCATCTCGGGATATTCGACGAGGCTCATGGGTCGGATGGCGAACTGAACCTCAAGGGGGAACTAAAGGGTCAATTCCTTGAGGAGCGCTTCGGTCAGAAGGGTTTTGTCTACATGGGCGATGCCGCAGCCGATCTGCCGGTCTGGAGACGCGCCGCGAAAGCTATCACGGTCAATGCAACGGCCGCCCTGCGCCGCGAAGCCGAACGTGTCTGCGAAGACGTTGAGCATCTCGTGACCAATACCGAGTCGCTGAAACCGTACATCAAGGCGCTTCGGCCGCACCAATGGCTTAAGAACCTCCTGGTGTTCTTGCCGATGCTGGCGGCGCATCAATTCGACGGTGCGACTTTCCTTCTGTCGATTCTCGCCTTCGTTTGTTTCAGCTTAGTGGCCTCAAGCGTCTATGTACTGAATGATCTGCTCGACCTTGCCGCTGACCGCGCGCACCCACGCAAAAGGAACAGGCCATTCGCGTCGGGTAGCATTCCGATTGCTCATGGCACCTGGATGGCAGCTGGACTAATCTTGCCCGGCGTGGTCTTGGCGATCGGCATCGGATGGGATTTCCTGCTGATCATGGCAGGATATTTCCTTCTGACCCTAGCGTATTCTCTCAATTTGAAGCGCCGGGTCGTCATCGACATCTGCGTGCTGGCAGGCCTCTATACCATGCGTATGGTGGCGGGCGGCGTGGCAACCGACATTCCGCTGTCGGTGTGGCTTCTTGCTTATTCGGTGTTCTTTTTCTTGTCGCTGGCGGCGGTCAAACGACAGGCCGAGCTCATCGATAGCGTCGAGCGCGGAAACCTGAAGGCCAGTGGTCGTGGCTATCATGTCGACGACCTGCCGATCATCTCCATGATCGCAATCGGCGCTGGCTACGTCGCCGTGCTGGTGTTGACCCTCTACGTCAATTCGCCCGCGGTGGTGGACCTCTATACCCATCCAGAGGCACTCTGGGGTGTCTGTGTGGTTCTGCTATACTGGATCACGCGCACCGTATTGACTACGCACCGAGGGCATATGCACGACGATCCACTCGTTTACGCGGCCAAGGATCGCATCAGCCAGATATGCCTGCTGGTCATACTGGGTTTTGTCGTGGCGGGAGCTCTGGCATGACGCTCCGAACGCTCGTTCTTCGGTATGCTGCCTTTGCGGTCATCGCAACGGTCGCGAACCTTGCTGTGCAACGGGCCGTGCTGCAGTTCGGCGACACTGGGGCGTATTTCGCGGCAGCGGTTGGGGCGGGCACGATCGTCGGGCTTTTCATCAAGTATTTGCTCGACAAGCGCTGGATCTTTCTTGACCTCGAAACCGGCTTGAAGAACCATAGTCGAAAGTTCTCACTCTACACGGCCATGGGGATCGTCACCACGGCGATCTTCTGGGGAACGGAAACGTCTTTCTGGCTCGTTTGGCGCACGGACTTGATGCGTGAGCTGGGCGCCGTGATCGGCCTCAGCATCGGCTACGTCGTCAAATACAATCTCGACCGACGCTTTGTTTTCACGGACCCACAGCTGGAAGCCATGACATGAGGCTGTCGGGCTGGGGACGATAT
>SLKW01000483.1 GCA_007134405.1 Paracoccaceae bacterium | reverse complement strand
TCAGGACGACTGAGGGTCGTCCGACTTCACGGCCGGTTCCGACAGCAACGCCTCGAACCGCCGTCGTTGTGTTGCGGTCCAATTGACGGTCAGATGCATCGCCGCCTCTCCGGGGTCTTCGGACAGAACGACCCCTTGTTCATGGAGCCACGCACGCGCGCGCCCCTCTGAATAGGGAAGATCCATCGAGGCAATGGTGCGCGCGCCGTCGAGCGTCTCTGTGATCGCCGCAAAGACCTCCTCCAACCCCTGACCGGTAAGCGCCGAGGCCGGAAACACGCCGGGCGTGCGGGCCGCGACAGTCAGGCGCGGATCATCGGATCCCAGCAAATCAGCCTTGTTCCAAACCTCAATCCGAGGTGTGGCATTTGCGACGCCGAGTTCATCCAATATCGATTCGACATCTTCGGCCTGCGTCTCGCTTTCGGGGTGAGAGATGTCGCGGACATGGACGATCAGGTCGGCCTCGAGAACCTCTTCGAGCGTCGCGCGAAAGGCAGCCACTAGTTGGGTGGGCAAGTCAGAGATGAAGCCGACGGTATCCGAGAGGATGACCTGAAGTCCTCCCGGCAATTGAACTGCTCGCATCGTTGGATCAAGCGAAGCGAAAAGCATGTCCTTGGCCATCACCTCGGCCCCAGTCATGCGGTTGAACAGTGTGGACTTTCCGGCATTGGTGTAGCCGACCAAGGCCACGATCGGATAGGGCACCCGCCGCCGCGCCTCGCGGTGCAATTCACGCGTCTTGGCGACCTTTTCAAGTTGCCGGCGCAAGCGCACCATCTGGGTATCGATGGCACGGCGGTCGGCCTCGATCTGAGTCTCGCCAGGTCCGCCAACAAAGCCGAGCCCGCCGCGCTGGCGTTCCAGATGCGTCCAGGCGCGCACCAGTCGTGTCCGCTGGTAGCTGAGCGCCGCCAATTCGACCTGAAGCACCCCTTCGCGCGTGCGCGCCCGATCTGCAAAGATCTCGAGTATCAGACCAGTTCGATCAAGCAGCTTAACTTTCCAGTCTCGCTCTAGATTGCGCTGCTGGACCGGGCTTACCGGCCCGTCGATCAGCACAAGCTCAATCTCTTCCGCCTGGATTCGAGCTTTCAGTTCTTCAAGCTTGCCGGACCCGAACAGTTTGCCGGGATGGGCACGTGGAAGGCGCACGATCTCGCCGCCCACCAAGTTGACTCCGGGAAGCGCCTCGGCCAGCGCCATCGCCTCGGCCAGAGCCGCCTCAGGCGTGCGTCGGGCGGGCTCGGTCCGAATCTCAGGATGAACAACGAGCGCACGTAGCGCTCTGCCATCGCCAGAATCGGAGTGCTCGATCACCACCGCGCCAACCGCGCCGGCTCAATCTTCGCCGGTATAAAGGTTGATCGGTTGGCCGGGCATGACAGTGGAGATCGCATGCTTGTAGACCAACTGGCTCTGCCCCTCACGGCGCAGCAGCACGCAGAAATTGTCGAACCACGTTATTACGCCCAATAGCTTAACCCCGTTGATTAGAAAGATCGTGACCGGAACCTTGTTCTTGCGAACGTGATTAAGAAATGCATCCTGGAGATTCTGTTTTTCGTTGGCCATCACTTTTGCCTTTGTTTTTCGTGGCCTGCGTCCAATCGCGCCGACGCAGCGTTCCTCCCGCCGAGGATTATGGAGCGCCTTGCGACATCTTTCCAGCCCAAAATCCCGCCGCAGAGAGTCTACGGCACGGCTACAGCCTTCTCAAACCCAAGGTTGTGTCAGTTCCAATCCAGTCGCGCCATCACCAGCGCCAGCAGGACCAGGATCTCAAGCCGGCCGAGAATCATTGCAAGAGCCAGCACCACGCGAGCAGAATCGCCAAGACTGCTCCACAGAAGTGGCGCCTCGCCCGCAACTTGCACGAGCGGTCCGGTTGTCGTCAACGACGCGATCCCGAATATGAGCGCTGTCTCAAATCGCAGTCCGAGGACCATCAGAAGCGCGACCAAAGTCACTCCAACAAGTGCAAAGACCATCGCTAGAAGCCACGCCGCACGTGCCCCCCGGCCCGCCACAAGCCGCGAGCGTTCGCCGCCCCCGATGACCAGCGACGGATAGATCAGCCGTTCAAGTTCCACCCGCCCCATCCGGGACATCGCGTACACCCGCAAGAGCTTCACCCCACCCGCAGTGGTCGCCACCCCACCACCGAGAAGCGCCAACCCCATCAAGAGCAACCCCGGCGGCGTCAAACCGGACCAGGCGCGCATGGTCACCCAGTCTTCGCTGATCAGGCCCGCGGTTGTAAGGAAGGAAAGTCCGTTGAAAGCAGTGCCCCAGATCACCCGACCGAGTGCCGGAAAGGCCTCTTCCTCGGGCTGATCGGCACCGGCAAAAACATGGCGCAAGACCACGATCAGGATAACGGCCGCAATAATTGCAGTAGCAGCGAGCAGTTCTGGGTCGCGCTGCGGGGAAATTCCTTCGAAACCACGTGGACCGGGACGCAAACGCAGGCTAAGCGCCGGAAGAAGGGCAACGAACAACACGATTTCGGCGGCAAGCCCGATGGCGCCCATCCCTGTCTGCGCCAGAACGCCCGAAGTCGACAGCGCGGCCATCGCCTTCATCAGCGCATCGAAACCGGGGACTCCAAAGGCAGTGAGCATCGCCCATATGAGCGCGGTCGCCGCAAGATAGGGCGGCAGGACCAACTCGAGCTGCTGACGCAAGCGCACGGAAACATCGTCGCCCGCATCTGCACGCATCAGCGGAACCTGGGCTTTCTCACGTATCACCTCGAACCCGCCAAGACCGAGCGGTGTCAGCAACGCCATGACTGCGACTAGTATGAAAAGCCCGCCGAGCCACGCCACCAGCCCGCGCCATAGATGTACGGCCTGCGGGACAAGGTGCGGGGAATCCAGCACCGAGGCGCCGGTTGTTGTGAAGGAGGAGACCATCTCGAACCATGCATCTCGAAAACGCAGGCCCGGGACAGATTCGACAAGCGGCAACGCCATCGCAGCAGGCAGCAACAGGTACGTCATCGCGAAAAGTGGCAGGAGAGCATTGATCCGCCGCCGCCCTTGCCCCGCCATCAGGGCGATCGCAAGCAAGAAAGCGAGCAGAAATACCACAACGCCAGAATAAAGAAACGCGCGCCCCACAGCCGCCTGCCTGTCGATGAAGGCATAACCGGAGGGCAGTAGCATCGCCAACCCCACCACTCCTAGCATCACCACCGGGACCGGTGTGCGACGAAGGCGGGCAAGCATTTCAGAAGTACTCCACGGCCACCTGCAACAGCCGCTCGACTTCTGGGACATCCTTTTTCAACACGAAAATAACCAAGATGTCTCCGGCCTCCAGCAGCGTCGACCCGCGCGGACGCACCAGCGCCCCGCCCTTGAGCACCGCCCCGACAAGCGCGCCTTCCGGGAAATCGGCCGCGCCGATGGTACGGCCGGCGAGAGATGAAGTCGACAGAACCTGCGCCTCGATCACTTCGGCTTCGCCATCGCCCACTGCGTAGATTGCGCGCACGCGACCATGCCGGACATGTCGCAGGATCGACGATACTGTCGTAGCGCGTGGGTTGATGTAGGCATCGATTCGAAGATGCTCCATGAGCGGAGCCAGCGACGGGTCGTTGATGAGCGCAATTGCCATCTTGCAGCCCATCGCTTTCGCTCGCACCGAAGCCAGAAGGTTGATCTTGTCGTCATCGGTTACCGCCAGAAGAGCATCGGCCCGGTCGACGCCTGCTTCCGCGAGGATCTCGCTGTCCATGCCGTCGCCGTTCAAGACGATGGTTCGCTCCAACGCGTCGGCAGCGCGCTCGGCATTGGCTCTGTCTCGCTCTATCGCGCGCACGCGAACGCGCTCGGGGCGTTTCTCGAGTTCGCGCGCGACCGTCAATCCCACATTACCCGCCCCGATAAGCACTATGCGCTCCTGCCGGGCAAGCGGTTTGCCGAATATCTCAAGCGTGCGCGCAAGGTCCTGAGTGTCGGACACCACATAAACCTGGTCACCGACAAAGAGCTGATCCTCGGGCTCGGGTGCGAATAGACGCCCGCCCCTGCGCACGCCCACAACGATCGCACGCAAGGTCGAAAATAGTTCGGTCAGTTGCTTCAGCGCCGTGTTCAGAACCGGGCAATCCTCGGCCAAGACGATCCCCGCAAGACGCACGCGGCCTTCCAGGAACTCCTGCACATCGAAGGTCGATGGGGCCCCAATCCGTCGCAAGGCCGCCATCGACACTTCACGCTCGGGATTGATGATCACGTCGATCGGCACATGCTCAGTGCGGAACAAGTCCGAGTAACGCGGGTCGAGGTACGACTGGTTGCGCAACCGGGCAATCTTACGCGTGACATTGAAGAGCGAGTGGGCCACCTGGCAGGTGACCATGTTTACCTCGTCTGAAAAGGTTGCCGCGATCACCATGTCCGCGTCGTGAGCGCCTGCTGCCTCCAGGACGTCGGGGTGCGAGGCGAAGCCGATCACGCCCTGCACCTCGAGCGTATCGGTTGCGCGGCGTACGAGAGCGGGATTGTTGTCTACGACCGCCACATCGTTACCTTCGCCCGCTAACTGCCGGGCGATCTGCCAGCCGACCTGCCCCGCACCGCAAATGATTACCTTCATCGTCGCGCCTCAGGCCTGTTCGCTTTCAGCACGGACGCCGGTCAAGGCGCCGGTACCGACTCCCAGCGACTTCAGCTTACGGTGTAAGGCCGAGCGTTCCATACCAACGAACGTCGCTGTACGTGAGATATTGCCCCCAAATCGGTGGATCTGAGTCATCAGGTACTCGCGCTCGAAAAGCTCACGTGCTTCGCGCAGGGGCAGCGTCGCCAGCGCACCCGAGAGAACCACGCGCCCCTCCTCGGCGCTCTGGCCGTTCTCGCCCTGCAGATCCCGCGCCTCAATAGGCCCGGTCCCTTCTCCGAGAATCAGGGCGCGTTCGATCACGTTGCGCAGTTGGCGTATGTTTCCGGGCCAGGACGTCGCCTGCAGTTGCGCCTCCGCCTCGACCGAGAGTTCTCGTTTCGGCAGGCCTTGGTTCTGGTGAAAATGATCGATGAAATGCGCGG
>SLKW01000192.1 GCA_007134405.1 Paracoccaceae bacterium | reverse complement strand
GTTTCGAGGTCGATCACGCCATCTCCTCCTCGATGCCGATGAACCCGCCCGACTGCCGCGCCCAGAACCGTGCATAAACGCCGTCGCGGGCCAGCAGGTCCTCGTGGCTGCCCTCCTCGACGATTCGACCGGCTTCCATGACGATGATCCGGTCCATGCTGGCGATCGTCGAGAGGCGGTGGGCAATCGCCAGCACCGTCTTGCCCTGCATCAACTTCTCCAGCGCCTCCTGGACATGCGCCTCGACCTCGGAGTCGAGCGCCGAGGTCGCCTCGTCCAACACCAGGATCGGTGCGTTCTTCAGGAAGGCGCGGGCAAGGGCGATTCGCTGGCGCTGCCCGCCCGACAACCGCACGCCCCGCTCGCCCAATTGCGACTCGTAGCCGGCGCGGCCGGTATGGTCGCGCAGATTGGCGATGAAGTCATGCGCCTGCGCGGCGCGGGCGGCGGCCTCGACCTCGGCGCGGCTGGCTTCGGGGCGGCCATAGCGGATGTTGTCGAAGGCCGAGCGGTTGAACATGGCCGTCTCCTGCGTGACCATGCCGATCTGGCGGCGCAAGCTTTCCTGCGTCAGGCCGCGCACGTCCTGCCCGTCGACCAGCACGCGCCCTTCCTCGACGTCGTAAAGCCGCAGCAGAAGTGCGACGAGGGTCGACTTGCCGGCCCCCGAGGCGCCGACGATGCCGATCTTCTCGCCCGGCCGGATGTCGAGGTTGATCCGCTCCACACCGCCCGCTTGCCGACCATAGGCGAAGCTCACGTTGTCGAACCGCACCGCGCCCTTGATGCGGCCCAGTTCCATTGCGTCATCGGCGTCGACCAGGGTGGGGCGGGCGGTCAGCGTCTTCATGCCATCCTCGACCTCGCCCAGATTGCCGTAGATGGTCATCAGCACGAAGCTGACCCAGCCGGTCATCTGCGCGATGCGGATGGCAATGGCGCCGGCCGCCGCGATGTCGCCGGGGCTGGCCTGACCCAGCGACCACAGCCAGGCCGTGCCGCCGATGAGCAGCACCGGCAGGATGCCCGCCACCGTCATCAGCCAGAAGCGGAACGCCGCCTGCACCTGGCCGAAATCAATCGAGCGGTCGCGAAAGATGTCCATCGCATTGAGGGCGGCGCGATCCTCGTGCTCGGAATGGGCGAAGAGCTTGACGGTCTTGATGTTGGTGATCGTATCGACGACCTGGCCCGACACCATCGCCCGCGCCCCCGCCCGCGCCCCGGATTTCGCGCGGACATTGGGCAGGAAGCGCCGGATGACGAAAAAGTAGCCCACCATCCACACGGCCAACGCCAGCGCGATGCGCGCATCGATGGTGAAGAGCAGCACCACCGAGCCGATGATCGAGGCAAGCGCAAATGCCACGGTGTTGATCGTCTCGTTGGCGACCTCGGTCAGCGCACGGGCCGCCTGCACCTGTTTTTGCGCGATCCGTCCGGCGAAATCGTCGTCAAAGAACGTGACCGGCTGACCCAGGGTCCAACGATTGAGCCGCGCCTGGACCAGCACGTTGACATTGGGTTGCACGACGATCGTGTTCGCCGCAGATGACGCACCGAAGGCGAGTGGCCGCAGAACGATGAAGAAGGCGGTGAAGCCCAGAAGCAGCAGCCAGTTCTCGGCGAAGAAGTCGGCCGGTCCCGACTCGAGCGCGGCGTCGATCACCGCGCCCAGGATCAGCGCCGACAGCACCTCCATCACCCCGGCGAGTGCCGAGATCGCCGCCGCGCCCAGGAGCACGGGCCAAGACCCAGCGAGGCTCCAGTGAACGAAGCGCCACAACGTGTTCGGAGGCGGCCCCGGTGCGCGCTGGAAAGGATCGATCAGGTCGGCAAGTTTCACTCGGCGGCCTCCTCGGTGTCGGTGCGTATGAAGCCGCCGGACTGGCGCGCCCAGAAGCGGGCGTAGAGCCCGCCCTGTTCGAGAAGTTCGGCATGGCTACCCTCCTCGACCACGCGGCCCTCGTCCAGCACGACGATCCGGTCCATCCGCGCGATGGTCGAAAGGCGGTGGGCGATGGCGATCACGGTCTTGCCCTCCATCACGCCATAAAGGGTCTTCTGGATCGCCGCCTCGACCTCGGAATCGAGTGCCGAGGTTGCCTCGTCCAGCACCAGGATCGGCGCGTCCTTGAGGATCACGCGGGCGAGCGCGATGCGCTGCCGCTGCCCGCCCGAAAGCTTGACGCCCCGCTCGCCCACGCGCGCGTCGTAGCCGCGGTTGCCCTCGGCATCGGCGAGGCCTTGGACGAACTCGTGGGCCTCGGCGCGCTCGGCGGCGGCGATCATTTCGGCCTCGGTCGCCTCGGGCCGGCCGTAGAGGATGTTTTCGCGCACCGAACGGTGAAGGAGCGAGCTGTCCTGCTGGACCATGCCGATGTTCCGCCGCAGGCTTTCCTGCGTGACCTTGGCGATGTCCTGCCCGTCGATCAGGATGCGCCCCCGTTCGGCGTCGTAAAAGCGCAGGAGCAGCTTCACCAGAGTCGATTTCCCCGCGCCCGACCGACCGACGATCCCCAGTTTTTCGCCGGGACGAATGGTCAGCGTCACGTCCTGCAGGCCCCCCGAGGAGCGGCCATAGTGATGCGTCACGCCCTCCAGATCGATGCGACCGTCGCTGAACTCCAGGGGCTTGGCGTCGGGCGCGTCGATCAGCGCGATGGGTTGGGCGATGGTTTCCATCCCCTCGGCGACGACGCCGAGGTTGCGGAAGAAGGACGAGACTGCCCACATTATCCAGCCGGTCATGGCGTTGAGACGCAGGACCAGCGCCGCGGCGGCGGCGACCACGCCCAGCGAGGCCGCGCCCGCCGACCAGAGCCAGATCGCCCAGCCGACGACCGAAACGATCAGGAAGCCGTTGATCAGCACCAGGCTCACATCCATGATCGTGAAGATGCGCATTTCCTTCTGGAATGTGCGGCGGGCGTGCTCGATCGCCTCGTGCGCGTAGTCCACCTCGCGGTCGTGGTGGGCGAAGAGCTTCACGGCATGGATGTTGGTATAGGCGTCGACCACGCGCCCGGTGACGGCCGAGCGGGCGTCGGCGGCCGCTTGCGAGGCGGGGGTGACGCGCCGGATCGTCCAGCGGATGAGCCCCACATAGAGCGCGAGCCAGATCAGCAGCGGGATCACCAGCCGCGGATCGGCGCCAGCAAGCAGGATGGCGGCGCCGACCACGTAGGCGATTGAAAAGCTGAGCGCGTCGAAGACCTGGAAGACCGCCTCGCCGGCGGCGGGCGGGGTCTGCATGATGCGGTTGGCGATGCGGCCGGCGAAGTCGTTCTCGAACCAGCCCACCGACTGGCGCAGGACGTGCCGGTGCGCGCGCCAGCGAATGATGGTGCCGAAATTGGGCAGGATCGCGTTGTTGATGAGCCCGACATCGAGCGTCTGCAGGATCGGGCGGACGATCAGGATGAAGACGGCGGCAAGCCCGAGTTCCCAGCCATGCGCGGCCCAGAATCCGGCGGGGCCGGTGGTCTCCAGTAGGTCGACGATGCGCCCAAGGTACCATAGCAGCCCGACCTCGACAAAGGCGACAACGACCGACATGGCGGCGGCGGCGATGAACACCCGGCGGAACGGCCCCATATACTGGTGCAGGAACGGCCAGAGCCGCGGCGGCGGCCGGTCGGTTTCGCGGTAGACCTCGTAGGGGTCGACCAGGTTCTCGAAGAACTTCAGCACGGTGTGGGCGGTCCTGAACGGGTGAAACGAAACCTAGCCTTTGCCGGGGTGAAAGCAAAGCCGGGCCGGGCGGGCAGGCTGAAGATCGCGCTACCGGTGGGGGCAATGCCTCCCCGCAAGGGGACGGGACGGGCGCTGCAGACGCCGGTCCGCTGGCGGACCGAAGGGCAAAGATCTGCATAAGAACAGAAAGAATCGTGATCTTAATCGTTTGGAAGGCTCGGGCCGGCGGGGGGATGGGGTCAGTCGCCGAGCACCAGCACGCGGAGCGTCTCGCGGTCAGGGGCGAAATCGGCATCGATCCAGTGCGACTCGGCGCGTTTCAGCGCCGCGCCCAGTTCAGGGCCGGACAGCGGCGGTTTCAGATCAGCCGGCCGCAGCGGAAAGCGCGCCGCCGCGCCGCGCGCCAGATCGGCGTACCAGCGTTCCGGCAGGGTGGCATCCCGGCAGGCGGTGCGGGCAAAGAGGGCATCGGCGCCCAGCTTGCGTCCCAGCCGGTAGCCCAGCGCCGCCGGGGTGCCGTCGCTGTGCAGTGCCGCACGCAAGCGGGCAAGGTCGCGCGCCTCGGCTTTCGACAGGCGAAGGGAGAGCGACGGGTCCGGGCCACCCAGCGCCACCAACCGTCGCAACCAGCCGCCATGCGCGCGGCCCTCCAGCGCCACCAGGCGGGGGATCGCCGCGGCGCTCGTGCCAGGCAAGATCTCCGCGAGCACGCCGATCTCTTCCATCGCGCGAAGCGCCGGAGCGGGGTCGGGCGCGGCGAGAAGCTTGCGCATCTCGGCGCCGATCCGCTCGCGCGAGAGACTGGCAAGCATGTCCACATGCGCGGCGCAGGCCGCCAGCGCCCCCGGGTCGAGCCCGCGTGCGGCATCGCCATACTGTGCGTGGAAGCGGAAGAAGCGGAGGATGCGCAGGCAATCCTCCTTGATGCGTGCATGGGGGTCGCCAACAAAGCGGACCCGGCGCGCCTGCAGGTCGGCCAGACCGCCCAGCGGGTCCTCGACCGTGCCGTCGCCGCGGGCATAGAGCGCGTTCATCGTGAAGTCCCGCCGCGCGGCATCCTGGGCGAGGTCGGTCGCATAGGCGACGCGCGCATGCCGGCCGAAGGTCTCGACATCATGGCGAAAGCTGGTGACTTCGTAGCCTATGCCGTCGGCGACGATGGTGACGGTGCCGTGGGCGTATCCGGTGGGCACCGCCTTCAGCCCGGCGGCGGGGGCCATGTGCAGCACGGTCGCAGGCAGCGCGTTGGTAGCGATATCGACGTCGGTCACCGGCACCCCGAGAAGCGCGTTGCGCACGCAGCCGCCCACCACCAGCGCCCGGTAGCCGGCGCGCGCCAGCATGCCCAGCACCGCCTGGGTGCCGGGACG
>SLKW01000393.1 GCA_007134405.1 Paracoccaceae bacterium | reverse complement strand
GGAGCGGCCCCGGCGGGTCCTCGGCGGCGGCGGTGACCAGGATGCGGTCGAAGGGCGCCTGCTCGGGTAGGCCAAAGGAGCCGTCGGCGGCGAGCGCGGTGATGTTCGTCAGCCCCAACTCTTCGAAGACGCGCCGCGCCTCGCGCACCAGCCTTCGGTGGCGCTCGACCGTGTAGACGCGGCGCGCGAGCCGGCTGAGGATCGCCGCCTGGTAGCCCGAGCCGGTGCCGATTTCGAGCACCTTGTCGCGGTCGCCCACTTCCAGCGCCTCGGACATCAGCGCCACGACCGAGGGCTGGCTGATCGTCTGGCCGCAGGCGATGGGCAGCGGCATGTCCTCATAGGCGCGTTCGGCGAAGATGCCGCGCACGAAGGCGCCGCGGTCGATGGATTCCATCGCCTTGAGGACCCGCGGGTCGGTCACGCCTCTGGAGCGCAATGTATAGATGAAGCGCATGATCCGTTCGGCCCGGTCAGGCGTGTCGCTCATTCAAGCCGCTCCCGGAGCGCGTCGAGCGCGTCATGGGCGGTGAGATCGGCGCGCATCGGCGTGATTGAGACATAGCCTTCGAGATTCGCCGCCGCATCGGTGCCGGCGGCGGTGGGCAGGTGCTGCGGGCCGCCGGTGATCCAGAGAAACTTCCGCCCCGAGGGCGAGATATGCGGCTCGACCCCGAAGAAGGTGTCCTTGCGGTAGCCCTGGGCGGTGACCTTCATGCCCTTGACGTCGGGCCCCGGCACGGGCGGGAAGTTTACGTTGTAGAAAAGCCGGTAGTCGCCGGCATCCCACAACCCCTTTTCCAGAAGCGTGCGCACCACGGCCTTGCCATGCGCGATGGCGGGCTCGAACGGGTCGGACATTTCCTCGGTCCGGGGGCCGAAATACTGCGAGAGGGCGATGGCGGGCAGGCCCTGAAGCGCGGCTTCCATCGCGCCGCCGACGGTGCCCGAATACATCACGTTCTCGGCCGAGTTGTTGCCGCGGTTGACGCCCGAGAGCACCAGATCGGGCTTGGCGCCCTGCAGGACCTCGTAATAGCCGGCGAGCACGCAATCGGCGGGCGAGCCCTCGGCGGCGTAGCGGCGGGGCCCCAGCTTGGCGATCATCATCGGATGCGTGTAGCTGATCTTGTGCGCGACGCCCGATTGCTCGAAGGCGGGGGCGACCGTCCAGACCTCGCCCTTCGGGCCGGCGACATCGGCGGCGATCTCTTCCAGCACCTTCAGCCCCGGCGCGTTGATGCCGTCGTCGTTGGTGACCAGAATCCGCATGGTGTTCCCTTCGTCTTGCCGGGCATCTGCTTAGTGCAGCCGGCCCGGCGCGGCAACCCGGCTCAACCCAGCCGCTCTCAACCCAGCCGCTCTCAACCCAGCCGCTCTCAGCCCAGCCGGTCTCAACCCAGCCGGTCGAGGAGCCGCGCGGCCTGCATCCCGGCGTGCAGGAAGGGCCGGCGCAACGCGGGCAGGGGCATGCGCCGGGGTGTCACCTGCGTGATCGCGGGCGCGGGGTTGGGCTTGCCGGCCAGTGCGGCGGCGATCCGCCGGCCGCCCTCGGACGCGGCGGCGACCCCGTTTCCGTGCCAACCGAGCGCCGCAAAAAGGCCGGGCATGCCGGGCACCTCGGCGCAGAAGGGGGTGAAGTTGCCGGTCATGCAGATGAGCCCGGACCAGTAATGCGCGGTTTCGGCCGCGGCGAAGGCGGGGAACATGGCGTCGAAATCGGCGCGCAAAACGGAATGGAACTCGGCCAGCGCCGCGGGCCGGGCCGAGACGCCGCCGCGGCCGCCGAACAGGAACCGGCCGCAGGGCAGAAGCCGGAAATAGTGCAGCACGCGGCGCGAATCGCAGGCCATGACGCGGCTGCGCCAGCCCTGCGAGGACAGTTCCGCCGGGCTCAGCGGGCGGGTGACGAGGATGGCCGAGATGATCGGCAGGATGCGGCCCGACAGGAACGGCGGCAGCGCCTCGTCGGAATAGCCGTTGGTGGCGATGAGGACGCGCGGCGCGGTGATCTGGCCGCGGGCGGTGTGCAGGACCCAGTCGCCGCCCGAACGGCCGAGCGATGTGACGGGACTGTCGCCATGAAGCTGCACCCCCGCCGCCTGCGCCGCCCGTGCAAGCCCGCGGACATAGGCCAGCGGATGGAGCGAGAAGCCCACCGGATGGAGGAGGCCGCCGTGGGTGCCGGCGGCCTTGAGCCCGCGCTCGGCCAGCGCCTCGGGCGGCAGCCATTGCGTTTCGGTGCCGTCCTCGGCTTCGGTTTCGGCTTCGGCGGCGAGGGCCTTCGCGGCGCGCGGCGAATGCGCCAGGCAGAGCTCGCCCTCGGGACCCGGTTCGGCGTCGATCGCGTAGCGCTCGAGGTTGTCGCGCACCCGCTCGATCGCGTCGCGCTCGAACCCCGCCCATTCGGCCGTCGCATCGGCCCCGAAGCGCCGGGTCATCGCGGCGCGCGACAGCTTCGCCCCGCCCGGGACGGCGAACCCCCCGTTGCGCCCCGAGGCGCCCCAGCCGGGCTGGCCGGCCTCCAGCACCGCCACCTCGGCGCCGTGACGCTCGACCAGTTCCAGCGCCGCGTTCAGCCCCGCATAGCCCGCGCCCACGATCGCCACATCGACGCGCCGCGCGGCGGTCAGGGGCGGGCAGGCGGGCAGCGGCGCGGCGGTGGCGGCCCAGTGGCTGGGCGGCCAGACGGCGGCATCGTAGGCCGAGGGGTGATAGAGGCGGGCGATGGCAGACTCCGTGTTCTTTTTCGCTTTCGCCGGACCTTGATAGGTGCAAGCCTGAGCGGGCGCAACGCGGGGAGATCGGGGATGCAATACGGATTGATCGGGCTGGGCAATCTGGGGGCGGCGCTGGCGCGGTCGCTGGCGCGCGAGGGGTTCGCGCCCTTCGTCCACGACCGCGATGCGGCGCGGCGGGCCGAACTGGAGGAGGCGGGCGCGCGATGGGCCGAGAGCCCCGAGGCGCTGGCGGCCGAGGTCGACGCGGTGATCACCTGCCTGCCCTCGCCCGCGGCCTCGGCCGCCGTGCTCGATGCGGTGTTGCCGGTGGCGCGGGCGGGGATGGACTGGATCGAGATGTCGACGCTGGGCCAGGCCGAACTGATGGCGCTGACCGAGCGGGCCAGGGCGGCGGGGCTGGGCGTCGTCGAGGCGCCGGTCACCGGCGGCGTGCATCTGGCGGCGCGGGGCGAGATCACGGTGCTGGTGGGTGCCGAGGCGGCGCTGATCGCGCGCCACCGCCCGGCCTTCGAGGCGATGGGCGGGCAGGTGATCGAGATGGGCCCGCTGGGCTCGGCGGCGCTGATCAAGGTGATCACCAACATGCTGGCGTTCATCCATCTTCTGTCCTGCGGCGAGGCGCTGATGCTGGCCAAGCGCGGCGGGCTGGACCTCGGCCAGGCCTGGCGGGCGATCGCGGCATCCTCGGGGACGAGTTTCGTGCATGAGACCGAGGGGCAGCTGATCCTGAACGGCAGCTACGACGTGGGCTTCACGATGGATCTGGCGCTGAAGGATCTGGGCTTTGCGATGGAATTCGCGCGCAAGTTCGAGGTGCCGCTCGACCTGGCGGCGCTGACCGAGCAAACCTTTCGCCGCGGCCGCGCGGCCTATGGCGGGCAGGCGCAGTCGACGCAGATCGTGAAGCTGATGGAGGAGCTGCTGGGCACCGACCTGCGCGCGCCGGGCTTTCCCGCGCGGCTGGAATAGCAGGGCGGTTGCGCCCACAAGTGAATTTGATCATATCGTGGCGCCGCAACCGGGAAGGAGCCGCGCATGGCGCTGGAAGACGCGAAAACCGAGGTCGATATCGCCTTCACGCGCGAGGAAATGCGCGGGCTGGCCTATGAGAATGCCTTCGGCGGCGCCGTCAGTTTCCTGCGCCGGCGCTACACGAAAGACCTGGCCGGGGTCGATCTGGCGGTCACGGGCGTTCCGTTCGACCAGGCGGTGACGCACCGGCCCGGCACCCGCTTCGGCCCACGCGCGATCCGCGAGGCGTCCTGCCTGCAACCCTACGATCCGCCCTATGGCTGGGGCTACGACCCGTTGTCGGAATTCAGCGTGATCGACTACGGCGACCTGGCCTTCGATTATGCGCGGGTGGCGGACTTTCCCGCGGCGCTGAAGGCGCATGCGGTGGGGATCCTGCAAACCGGCGCGGGCATGCTGACGCTGGGAGGCGACCATTACCTGACCCTGCCCGTGCTCGAGGCCCATGCCGAGCGGTTCGGTCCGATGCGGGTGATCCAGTTCGACGCGCATTCCGACCTCTGGGCCGATGACGACCTGAGCCGCATCGACCACGGCACGATGATGTACAAGGCAGTGAAGCAAGGCTTCGTCGATGCCGCGCATTCGGTGCAGGTGGGCATCCGCACCGACTGCCCGGACTACCTGGGCATGAACGTGATCGACGCGCCCGAGGCGCATCGGCTCGGCCCCGAGGGGGTTGCCGCGCGCATCCGCGAGATCGTCGGCGACGGGCCCTGCTACCTGAGCTTCGATATCGACGGTCTGGACCCCGCCTTTGCGCCGGGCACGGGGACGCCGGTCTGGGGCGGGCTGGCGAGCTGGCAGGCAGCCGCGATCCTGCGCGGGCTGGCGGGGATCGACCTGAAGGGCGGCGACGTGGTCGAGGTCTCGCCGCCTTATGACACGACGGGCGCGACGGCGGTGGCCGGGGCGCATGTGGCGATGGAGTTGATCTGCCTCTACGGATGGACGCGCCGCCGGGGATGAGTGGGTGGCGGCCGGGGGGCGACCGGGGGGCTCCCGCCCCTCGTCGTGCTGAACTGGCCAGTTCCGGCTACTCACATGCGGATCAATCAGCGTCCGACTCGCTGACGGGCGAGTTGGTTGATGATCAACAAGGCATCCAAACTAGTCATCCTGCCGTCGCCATTGACGTCCAAGAAAAAGCTTTCATCGGGACGGTGCTCGGGTAAGTCAGTTGCACCGACTCCCTGTCGCGAAATAGCATTGATCACCAACAAGGCATCGAGTGCCGTGATGACTCCGTCGTTATTGACGTCGAACGGCTGAGATTGATTTTGCCAAGCCGAGAGGATCCTC
>SLKW01000482.1 GCA_007134405.1 Paracoccaceae bacterium | reverse complement strand
GGCACCAGCGCGAGCACCACGAGCGCGATGCAGGCGACGGCGAAGAAGGGCATCGTGACCCAGAAGACGCGCGCGGCGCTGACATCGCTGACCGAGGCGGCGACATAGAGCCCGATGCCGACCGGCGGCGACAGGAGGCCGAGGATCAGGTTGATCGAGACGACGATGCCGAAATGAAGGGGGTGAATGCCGTAGACCTCGGTCGCGATGGGCAGAAGGATGGGGACGACCATGATCAGGCCGGGGATGCCGTCGATCACCGTGCCGACGATCAGGAGCAGCACCAGCACCAGCAGCATGAAGGCGACCGGCGTGGTCGCCACCGACTGGATCCAGGCGGCGGCCATCTGGGGCACCTGGCCGAAGATCAGCACCCAGGAGAAGACCCCGGCCGCGGCGACGAGGAAGAGGACCAGCGCGGTGTTGAGCCCGGTCCGCAGCAGGATCGTGGGCAGGTCCCGCAATCTCAGCGTGCGGGTGTGGAAAAAGCCGATCAGTGCCGCGACCACCGCGCCGATCGCCGCGGATTCGGTCGGCGAGCCGTAGCCGCCGAGGATCGTGCCGATGATGACCAGCGGGATCGCCAGCATCGGCAGCGCCGCGCGCGCCGCGCGTAGCCGGGCGGGCCAGTCAAGCCTTTCGCCCGCCGGATAGGCGTGCCGCCAGCCGAGCGCCGCGACGGTCAGCAGGAAGAGCCCGGTCAGCAGCAGCCCCGGCAGGATGCCCGCGATCAGCATGTCGCGCACCGCGACCTGCGCCAGCACCGCGTAGACGACGAAGACGATCGAGGGCGGGATGATCGGCCCCAGGAGCCCGCCATAGGCGGTGAGCCCGGCGGCGAAGGCGCGCTCGTAGCCCGCGCGCTGCATCTCGGGCACCATGACCTGGCTCATCATCGCGATCTGCGCCGTCGCCGAGCCGAGGATGGAGGCGACCATCATGTTGGCGAGAAGGTTGATATAGGCAAGCCCCCCCTTGAGCGCGCCGACAAAGGCCGCTGCCAGCCGCACCAGCCGGGTGGTGATGCCGGCGCCATTCATCAGCTCGCCGATCAGGATGAAGAGCGGGATCGCCAGAAGCCCGAAATTGTCGAGCGAGGTGAAAAGCTTCAGGGGGAAGCTGTCGATCAGGAGCAGGTTGCCCGACCGCCAGATGTAGACCAGCGCGGCGAGGCACAGCACGAGCCCGATGGGCAGGCCGACAACGAGGAAAAAGAGGAAGGCCGCCGCGGTCATGGCCCTATCCCTCGCCGACGGTGATGTCGGTCGGCGGGGCGGGGGGCGCGATCAGGCCCAGGTCCTCGGCCAGGTTGGTGAGCGCATGCACGGTGAGGGTGAGGGCGAACCAGGGCATGACCAGGTAGAACCAGTGCGCGGCGATCCCCATGACGGGCGTCACCTCGGAATAGATGAAGTTGAAGGTCGCCATCTCGAAGGCGCCCACGTCGAAGCCGGCTCCGATCAGGCCGGGCAGGTCGAACCAGCGCCAGCACATCCAGATCATCAGCCCCCCGAACCCCGCCGCCAGCGCCGAGACGAGGACCCGCAGCGCGCGCAGAAGGCCGGGGGGCGCGACTTCGTGCAGAAGCAGCACCGCCGGGGCGGAGCGGGCGCGCAGCATGAGCGAGGCACCGATGAAGGCGGCGAGCGTCATCGACAGGATCGCCAGTTCGTCCGCCCAGGCGAGCGTCACGCGGTAAAGCCGGAAGGTCACGTTCACCAGGACAAGCCCGGCGATGCCCGCGATGAGCGCCATCAGCGCCAGCCGCTCGAGGCGGGCCAGCGCATCCGACAGGCGGCGCAGCAGGCGGACCAGACGCATTCAGACCTCCGGGACCGGGAGGGGGGCGCTCAGAACCCGGCGACGAGCGCGCGCAGGCGCGCCACATAGGGCGTGCGTTCGCCCCATTCGGCATCCCAGCGTTCGACGATGTCGCCGAAGAATTCGGGGCCGACATCCTCGGTGATCCGGATGCCGGGGGCCTCGCGCAGGCGGTCGAGCTTGTCGTCCTCCTCGGCCACGAAGCGGTCGATGGTGCGGTCGCAATGCAGCTGCATCGCCTCGGCGATCAGGGCGCGATCCTCCGCGCTCAGTTGTGCCCAGGCGCGGGCCGAGACCAGCGCGACCATGCCGAACATGTGGTGGTTCGTCTCGAGCAGGTGGGGGGCGTGTTCGTAGTAGCGGAAGTTGATGATCGATTCGAAATCCATGTCGAGCCCGTCGATCTGCGCATTCGCGAGCGCATCGTAGATCGCCGGCAGCGCCATCGGCGCGGGGGCGGCGCCGAACATCTCGAAGAAGCGGCTGATCGGCGGGGCGGGGGTGATGCGGAAGCGCAGGCCGTTGAGGTCGGTCGCCGCCGCGATGGGCTGGCGCGTCATCAGCTGGCGCATCCCGGTCATCGCGTAGCAGAGCCCCACCGTGCCGGTCGCGCGCGGCAGCAGGTCGAGGATCTCGCGCGCCTCGTCCGAGCGCAGGACGCGGGCGGCGTCCTCGATATTGTCGACGAGGAAGGGCGCGTGCAGCGCCGCCATGTCGGGGACGCGAAAGGTCAGCTCGGCGGTCGTCAGCCAGGCCATGTCCAGCGCGCCCGTCTGCATCTGCTGCAGCATCGTCGCCTCGTTGCCCAACTGTCCCGAGGGGTAGGCGGTGATCGAGAAGCGGCCGTCCGAGCGCTCCTGCAGGGTTTCGTCGAGTGCCGCGACCTCCTGATTCCAGACATGTACCGGGGGCGTGATGAGGCCGAGGCGGAACGCGCGCTCCTGCGCCGCTGCGGGCAGGGCGAAAGCCAGTCCCGTCGCGAGGGTCACAATGATCGTCCAGTTCATTTCGTTCCTCCGTCTGGAAACGCCGCGCGGAATCCGCGCCGTCGATAAACCGCCTTGCCCTGCCTAACGCAATTCCTTCCTGTCGGCCATGTCTCAGCGATGCGGCCGGCGATGCGGGGCCGTCTGTGTGGCGGACAATTCGTCGCGGATCCGTGCACTGCGCTGGCTGCCTGAGGGCGCGCGGTCGGCCATAGGTTTTACGGGCTTGGATTGTATGGCAGAAGGGGCTGATGCGAACGCGCGACCTGACGAGACCGCATAGAGGCAAGATCAGCCGTCCGGAATGGATGGTGTCGCGAACCGGCCGGGGCTGGGTTGGGGGCGTTCGGTGACGCAGCGCCATACCGATGAAGGGCCGCGCGACGACGGCGCGGCCAAGGGTCTTGTCGAGCGGGTGGAGGCGGCGACGCCCTCGGATCGCGACCGCTATCTCGATTTCCTGCGCGTGGCGGCGATCCTGATGGTCATACTAGGCCATTGGGTCGTGCGGGTGGTCGTCGCCCCTGATGGCGCGGCCGAGGCGCAATACCTGCTCGAGGTCCAGCCCGCCTGGCAGTGGGCCACGCTGGTGTGGCAGGTGATGCCATTGATCTTCCTGGTCGGCGGCGCGCTCAATGCCGGAAGCTGGCGGCGGGCGCGGGATGAAGGGCAGGCACCGGTCGACTGGATCCGGCGCCGGGCCGAGCGGTTGCTGCGGCCGACGACGGCGCTGCTGGTGGTGCTGGTGCCGGCCTGGATCCTCGCCGATCTGGCCGTTCCCGAGGCATTGCTGATCGATCCGGATGTCGCGCTCATTCCGCTGTGGTTCATCGCAGCCTATCTGGTCGTCACCGCGCTCACGCCGATCACGCTGGCGCTGCACGAGCGCGGCTGGAGCCTGCCCGCGATCATCGCGGCGGTGGCCGTGGCAGCGGTGCTCGACCTCTTGCGGTTTGCTGATTTGGGGCCAGTGGTGGGTACGCAGCCGATGGTGGGCTTTCCCAACTTCCTGCTGATCTGGGTGTCGATCCATCAGTTGGGGCATCTTTGGGCCGATGACGGGCTGCCGAACCGCCTCGCCGGCAAGCTTGCGGTGACAGCAGCCGGGGCGGGGGCGCTGATGGTATTGATCGGGGCGGCGGGCTGGCCTCTGACCATGGTGCCGGTCGAAGGCACGGCCGAGCCCAACAATGCGGCCCCGCCCACCATCGCGCTTTTCGCCCTGGCGCTGGTTCAGACCGGCGTCGCGCTTCTGGCGCGGGGGCCAATGCGTCGGGCGCTTGACCGTCCGTGGTTCTGGACGCCCGTGGCGCTGGTCGGGGCGCGGATGCTGACGCTGTTCCTGTGGCATCAGGTCGCGATGGTGGTGGTCACCAACCTTGCGGTGCAACTGAACTGGCTGCCGCTGACGCAAACCATCGACGCCCGGTGGTGGGCGCAGCAGCCGCTCTGGGTTCTGGCTTTCGCCGTTGTGCTGGCGGGGTTCGTGGCAGTTGTGGGGCGGTTCGAGGACAAGGCCGGTGACGCCGTGCCGGAGGGCGGGCGCTGGCCCGCGACCCTGGCCGGTATCGCGCTGACCGCCGCCGGCATCTCGGGGCTGTTGTGGATCGGGACGGCCGAATTGCCCACCGCGTTGGCGCTGGTCTTCCTGGGCCTGCTTCTGGGCGGGTTCCGGGCGCTTGGCGCGCTTGGCGGGGGATCCGGCAAGTGAGCGCCCGCGCACGGGCCGGGGGTGGCTTCGAGGTTAGAGTGCCAGGCCTGCGGCGAGCAGGACTGCAAGCAGTATAAGCGCCGCGGCGAGGATTTGGGCTTGTAGCTTTCGCATGCGTTACACCATCTCGAAGATTTCCGAGGAGATGAGGTGCAGGGGTACCCCGCGGTCGCTCAACGCCTCGCGCACGGAGTCCAGCATCGGCGTGGGGCCGCACAGCATGTGGGGCCAATGGCGGCTTTCGTCCGGCAGGTGACGCGCGAGGATATCGCCATCCAGATATCCGCTTTCACCGCTCCAGTCGTCGGGTGGGTCTTCGAGGACGTGAACCAGTGTCAAGTTGAGGTCGTCCTGCATCTGGTCAAGCTCGTCGCGGAAGGTGACGCTGTCCCAGTCGGAATTCGAATAGAACAGGATGACCGGACGGCGGTCGCCGCGCGCCTGCATGGCGTTCAGGTTCGATTTGATCGGCGTGATGCCGACGCCGCCGGCGACCATCACGAACCCCTCGGCATCCTCGTCGCGGTCGATCGAGAAGGCGCCGTAGGGGCCGTGGACATAGGCGCGCG
>SLKW01000368.1 GCA_007134405.1 Paracoccaceae bacterium | reverse complement strand
GGTACGGCGCGGTGAAAGGCAGGGCGCCGGGACGCCCTGCCTTGTTCAGTCTGCTGGCCGTGCGATCAGCGAACCTTGCCGGTGACCGGCTCGGCCATGACCGGCTCCACGACGGGCGCGGGCTCGGCTGCCGGACGCTGGCAACCAGCCAGGACGGTAAGGCCGAGGATGGCCACGACGCCAGTAAGGGTGAGTTTCGACATGTGTCGCTCCTGCTATTTTCTTTTTCTTGGCGGGAAGGGTGCCACGCGCCCCGCCGACAACCTTTGTACGCGCCCGAAGGCGGCACAGCGCTGACCGGCAGGTTACGGGATTCACTGCGCGCACGCCAGATGCCGCGCGCGTGAGCAGGATGTGAACGGCAAACCGTTGCCGCCTTGCAATGGCCCGGCGCGCTCATGACCAGATCACCCGCAGAAGCGCCGCGCCCCCGGCGATGCCGCCGACCCAGTAGGCGAGGCTGTAGTGCCAGGTCGAAAGCCGGATCAGGCGGGTCAGCCCGGCCTCGGTGAACCGCGTCTCGGCCTGGAAGGCGCGCAGCAGGCCGCGGCCGGGCGGCGTCTCTGCGGTGGCGCCCATCCGTTCGCTGGCCAGCCAGTAGGTTGCGTAGTTGATGATGTAGACCTGCCAGATGCAGCAATAGGCGAAGCACAGGAAAGCCAGCGTCCCCAGCGCCCGCACCCCGGTCCCCGCCGCGGAGATCGTGCCCACCTGAGTGACCAGCAGCGCCAGCGGCCCCGCCGCGACCGCAAGCGCCATGCGCTCGCCCTCCAGCAGGCGGTCGGCGGCGAAGGTCCGCGCGTCGGGGTGAGGCAGGCTCATAGCGGGATGTTGTCGTGCTTCTTCCAAGGGTTGGTCAGCTTCTTGTTGCGCAGCGAGGCGAAGGCGCGGCAGATCCGGCGACGGGTCGAGTGCGGCTGGATCACCTCGTCGATGAAGCCCTTCTCGGCCGCGACGAAGGGGTTGGCGAACCGGTCCTCGTAATCCTTCACGCGCGCGGCGATCTTCTCGGCGTCGCCCAGCTCGCTGCGATACAGGATCTCGACCGCGCCCTTGGCGCCCATCACCGCCACCTCGGCCGTGGGCCAGGCATAGTTGAAATCGCCCCGCAGATGCTTCGAGGACATGACGACATAGGCCCCGCCATAGGTCTTGCGGGTCAGAACCGTCACCTTCGGCACCGTGGCCTCCCCGTAGGCGAAGAGCAGCTTCGCCCCGTGCTTGATGATGCCGCCATATTCCTGCCCCGTCCCCGGCAGGAAGCCCGGCACGTCGACGAAGGTCAAGATCGGGATTTCGAACGCATCGCAGAAGCGCACGAAGCGCGCCGCCTTGCGGCCCGAGTCGATGTCCAGGCACCCGGCCAGCACCATCGGCTGGTTGGCCACCACGCCCACGGTCTGCCCTTCCAGCCGGATGAAGCCCGTGATGATGTTCTTGGCGAAATCGGCCTGGATCTCGTAGAAATCGCCCTCGTCGGCGACCTTCAGGATCAGCTCCTTCATGTCGTAGGGCTGGTTGGGGTTGTCGGGCACCAGCGTGTCGAGGCTTTCCTCGATCCGGTCCGGGTCGTCGAAGAAGGGCCGCACCGGGGGCTTCTCGCGATTGTTGGCGGGCAGGAAATCCACCAGCCGGCGCACCTCGATCAGCGCCTCGACATCGTTCTCGAACGCGCCATCCGCCACCGAGGACCTTTTCGTATGGGTCGAAGCGCCGCCAAGTTCCTCGGCGGTGACGACCTCGTTGGTGACCGTCTTCACCACGTCGGGGCCGGTGACGAACATGTAGGACGTGTCGCGCACCATAAAGATGAAGTCGGTCATCGCCGGGCTGTAGACCGCACCCCCCGCGCAGGGCCCCATGATGACCGAGATCTGCGGAATGACGCCCGAGGCGAGGATGTTGCGCTGGAAGACATCGGCATAGCCGGCCAGGCTCGCCACCCCCTCCTGGATGCGCGCGCCGCCCGAATCGTTCAGCCCGATCACCGGCGCGCCGTTCTGGATCGCCATATCCATGATCTTGCAGATCTTCTGCGCATGGGTCTCGCTGAGCGAGCCGCCGAAGACGGTGAAGTCCTGGCTGAAGACATAGACCAGCCGGCCGTTGATCGTCCCCCAGCCGGTGACGACCCCGTCGCCATAGGGCCGGTCCTTCTCCATGCCGAAGTCGATGCAGCGATGCGCCACGAACATGTCGAACTCCTCGAACGAGCCCTCGTCGAGCAGAAGCTCGATCCGCTCGCGCGCCGTGAGCTTGCCCTTGGCATGCTGCGCATCGATCCGGCGCTGGCCGCCGCCAAGCCGCGCGGTCTCCCGGCGCGAGTCGAGTTCGTTGAGAATGTCCTTCATGGCGTCCTCCTTCGCTGCGGCCGGAAAATAGGCGGAGCGCGGGCTCAGCGAAAGCGGAAATCGGATAATTTGCAAATTAGCCTTTGCCTTGGGTCTGCTAATTGCAAATCAGCAAAGCCTCGTGCGACCCTCGTGCGGATCGCGGCGGGGAGTGGCACGATGCCGGGGCGACACTGGACTTCCCCCCGACCGGAAACTACACCTGTGAAATGACGATGGCCACCCCGACGCGGTATCTCGACCGCACCACCCCACCGCATTTGTCGACGCTGATCCTGATCGCTGGGCTGGCGGCGCTGTCGATGAACATCTTCCTGCCGTCGCTGCCCAACATGGCGGCCTATTTCGACGTCGATTACGCGGTGATGCAGCTTTCGGTCGCCCTTTACCTGGCGGCCGGCGCGCTCATGCAGGTGATCATCGGCCCGCTGTCGGACCGGTACGGCCGCCGACAAATCCTTCTGTGGTCGATGGCGCTGTTCGTCGTGGCGACCATCGGCACGCTGGTTGCACCCAATATCGAGATCTTCCTGATCTGCCGCACGGCGCAGACGGTGGTCGGCGCGGGCATGGTGCTCAGCCGGGCCATCGCGCGCGACATGGTGGACGAGGCGCAGGCGGCCTCGATGCTCGGCTACCTGACGATGGGCATGGCGGTCGTGCCGATGGTCGGCCCCTTCATCGGCGGCATGCTGGACGAGGCGTTCGGCTGGAAGGCCAGTTTCAGCATGCTCCTCGTCGTCGGGCTTCTGGTCATGGCGCTGACCTGGGTCGATCTGGGCGAGACCGCGCCGCAGCGTCACACCAGTTTCGCGGCGCAGTTCCGTGATTACCCCGCCCTATTTGCCTCGCCGCGTTTCTGGGGCTATGTGCTGGCCGCAAGTCTCACCTCGGGTGTCTTCTTTGCCTATCTCGGCGGCGCGCCCTTCGTCGGCAGCGAGATCTACGGGCTCAGCCCGACCTGGCTGGGGATCTATTTCGCCTTCACCGCGGTCGGCTACATCCTGGGCAATTTCATCTCGGGCCGCTTTTCGGTGCGCGTCGGCGTCAACCCGATGATCCTGCATGGCACGTTCATAACCTCGGCGGGTCTTGCGGCGCTGGCGCTGCTTCTCGCCCTTGATCTCGCGCCGGCTCAGGTCTTCTTTGGCTTCTTCTTCTTCGTGGGCCTCGGCAACGGCATGGTGCTGCCCAACGCCACGGCCGGGATGCTGTCGGTGCGCCCGCATCTCGCCGGCACCGCCTCGGGGCTGGGCAGCGCGATCATGATCGGCGGCGGCGCGCTTCTGGCTGGGCTCGCCGGGACACTGCTCGGCCCCGGCTCCACCGCCTGGCCGCTTTTGCTGATCATGCTGACCTCAAGCTTTCTGTCGATCGGTGCGATCGCCTATGTGATGCACCGCGCCCGCCAGGTCGGCGCCTGACCCCGTGGCAAGGGACCCGGCGTCTCGGGCGCAATGGCTCCGAAACGAGCGCGGTTTTCGGAACGGAACGCGCATTCGCCCCATTCCTACCATATATGGTATGGATATTGGCCCTCATACCACAAGGAGCCTTGGAAAGTCCCGAGTCAGAAAACTGTCGTAAGATTTCATTTTTCAGGGCGCTTGTGTCGCGATTTTCCATTCTTCGGCGCAGGTCTGCAATCACTGCGACACTCACGGGGTCCGAGGGCCGCAATGCGCAACCGCGCGCACCCGACCCCCTATCCCACCGGTTCAGCGCCCGCCCGGACTTTGCAAACCGGGCTTCACAAAGCTAGCATCACCGCGACGCAACGCCCGAGGCACCCATGCCCGTCCAGAAAGTCTATGCCGGCGCCAAGCTGCGCGAAATCCGCGCCCGGTTGCACCTGACCCAGAAGGAATTCGCCACCCGCCTCGGCGTCTCGCTTCCCTATCTGAACCAGATGGAGAACAACAACCGCCCGGTCTCGACCGCGGTGCTGCTGTCTCTGGCGCGGGAATTCGGCACCGATGTGACCGAGCTTTCCAGCGGCGACAGCGAACGCATGGTCGTCGATCTGCGCGAGGCGTTGGCCGATCCGGTCTTTCCCGCCCCGGCCCCCGCCACCGCCGACCTGCGCCTGGTCGCCTCGAACGCCCCGGGCGTCGCGCGGGCGCTCCTGGCGCTGCACCATGCCTACCGCCAGGTCCACGAACGCCTCGCCTCGCTCGACGAGGCCCTGGGGCGTGAGGATCGCACGCTGCAGGCCTCCCCCTGGGAGGAGGTGCGGGATTTCTTCCACTACTGCGACAACTATCTCGACGCCGTCGACCGCACCGCCGAGCATTTCGCGCTGTCCTCCGACGGGGTCGACCGCCGCGCGCAGCGGGTGTTCGAGCGGCAGCGCATCACCGTGAAGCTGATCGATTCCGGCCCGCTGCGCGTTTATGACCCGTCATCGCGCGAACTGAGCCTGGCGCGGACGGCGTCCGAGGCGACACGGCGGTTCCAGATGCTGCACCAGATCGCGCTGCTGACCCAGAACGACCTGCTGGAGGCGACGCTGGACCTGGCGCGGTTCCGGACCGATACGGCGCGCGAAATTGCCAAGATCGGGCTCGCGAACTATTTCGCCGGCGCCGCACTTCTGCCCTATCGCGCCTTCCTGACCGCCGCGCAGGAGACACGGCATGACCTGGAGGAGTTGGCCGACCGCTTCGGGGCCTCGATCGAGCAGGTGGCGCACCGGCTTTCGACCCTGCAGCGGCCGGGGGCGAAGGGGGTGCCGTT
>SLKW01000436.1 GCA_007134405.1 Paracoccaceae bacterium | reverse complement strand
TCGGCCCTGAGAGACCGCTTTCGTCCCTCGTGGCACCGGTACCGGTTAACAGCCCCTCCCGCATAACCCCCGAATACAACGGAAAAATCCGGCCGGAGCCGGATGGG
This sequence comes from Paracoccaceae bacterium, assembly GCA_007134405.1. Taxonomy (GTDB): domain Bacteria; phylum Pseudomonadota; class Alphaproteobacteria; order Rhodobacterales; family Rhodobacteraceae; genus Pararhodobacter. The sequence continues at coordinate 4,985 of SLKW01000436.1, read as the reverse complement.
GAGAACGCTTTCGCGAGGGCAAGTGGCGGTGCAACAGGGACTGACGTCTAACCTTCTCTGGGTTGTAAGGCATAGATCCTAAACAATACTAATTTCCGAGGTGCGTTTCCGGGGTGTCTATACCACGAGCGTCTGATCGAGTCTTTTTCACCAGAACCGAAAGGGATCACCGCGTTCCGCAACAAGCGGCCGGGAACTGCCGAGACCAGTGGTCTACAGCAACATTCCTTCAGTTTCGTTGCGCCCAGACTGATCTGCATCAATGCGAGCGGAGAGGGAAGCCGGCAATATGTACAAATCATGATGTGGAGGGTGATAGTGCATGGTCCTTTGCAGGTGATCGCGGTGGGTTTCGGTCCCGGCGCCGACGGCGAGGTCCGGGTCCTGGCCGAAGTCGATCGACTGCAAGGTCGAGGAATGTTGCGCCTCATCGACATGCTTTTCGTTGGGAAGGACGGGGACGGCACGATCCAGCGCCTGGTCATCGGCGACGACGAGGACTTCGGCGTTCTCCTGGAGAGCATCATCCCACTCGACGGCGCCCACCACGTGAAAACCGCATTGGGCGACGGCTTGTCGGGCTTCGAGGCGGCGGACGCATGGGCACTGATCGAGTCCCTGTCGCCGGGGACGGGACTCGCATTCCTGCTCATTGAGCACAGTTGGGCGAAGCCACTGTTCGACGTGATCACCGAGACCGGTGGCACACTGTTGGGCGAAGGATTCCTCACGCCCGAAACCGGGCTGTTCGTCGGCGCTGAGGTCGCAGCGATGGAGCAGGCAGCAACGGAGATTGCGGCAGCGCAGGCCGCCGAAGCCCACGCATTGCTCTCGGCCTTGGCGGCACAGACCCATGCGGCTGAGTCGATCGCAGCCTCCGAAGCGATCGGCGCCGCCGCCGCCGCTCGTGCCATACAGGCGCTGATTACTGCAGGGCTTGTGGAGGAAGCAGCCGCCCACGAGGCCGTCGACGCCTTGATCGAGGACGGCCTCATCGTCGCCGCTGCCCACGAAGCAGCCGCCGAAGCTGTGGCAGAAGGTGCCGCCACCATCAAAGCAGCATCGATTACCATGGCTCAGGCACTGGTCCTGCGCTACCTACCCACTAAATTGACTTTCGCGGTCATCGCCGAGAAACTCGGCATCTCACGGGCAGCCGCGAAGCAACGGGCAGAGCGCGCCTACAAGAAGCTCGGGGTCCACAGCCGCGCCGAGGCAGTCACCCGGGCCCGCGCGCTCGGCCTCCTCGACTGACCGACACGCCCCCTTACCGGCGCGACTTCCCGTTCGCCCCGCATGACTACTTACTGGACAGCGCCCATGCTACCAGCGGCCTCATACTTCGGGCTTGCCTGGCTCATTGCGCTGTTCGTCCTTTGCAGGATTAGCGGCTCAGTTGCACAAATCGGCTGACGGTCAAGGTTCCCCTTTCCCCGGGCAGACTCACCCCACGGCTGCAGTGACGGGTATGCAGAGCGCTGTGAAGCCGTTCAGGACGGCCACACGGATTTGGTCACGAAAGCTGCGGTGCCGGATCGGCGCACCGACAAGGGCAGAGGTTTCGGCTAGAGTGAGTTCGGCATGGGCACTTGCGGCCAGGAGCTTTTCATGCAGGATCGGGCTTTCGCACTCCTGTATCAGCCCGGCCCAGCGGTCAAGCCGCTCGAAGCGGTCGGCGCGCCCCTGCACCAGCAGAACATCCTCGCCCTGCAGATCCATGTCGCCCGCCGGCAGCGCCTTGGTGCGTCCGGACCGCTCGAGCGCAATGACCAGCAGGCCCGCGGCCGAGCCAAGCCCCGACTCGGCGATGCTGCGCCCGGCCATGGCGGAACCCTCGGGGATGCGCAGCGCAAGGATGCGCTCGTCAAGCTGCCAGACGGATCGCAGGTTCCGCGGCGCGTCTTCGTCGCCACCAAGAACGCGGCTCGGCAACAGGTGGCGCTCGACAAGGGCCATGAAGGCGGTGCCGACCAGCAGAGCAGGCAGCCCGATCCAGGCAAACTGGAAAAACCCCATACCCGGCAAGCCTGCCTTGCGCAGGGACATGTGGATCAGCAGGTTGGGCGGCGTGCCGATCAGTGTCATCATTCCGCCCAGCAGCGTGCCATAGGCCAGCGGCATGAGCAGCCGCGACGGCGCCACGCCGCTGCGGCGCGCCACCTCTACAGCGACGGGCACCAGAAGCGCTGCCACGCCGATGTTGTTCATGAAGGCCGAAAGCCCCCCGCCGACCAGCATGAAAAGTGTGATCATCCGGACTTCGCTGGTGCCGGCAACATGGGCGATCTGCCGGCCGATCCCCTCGGCGATGCCCGCGCGGGCAAGCCCCTCGCTCATGATGAACATCGCCCAGACGGTGATCACGGCGGGGTTGGAAAAACCCGCAAAGGCCTCCACCGGGGTTACCAGGCCGCTGAGTGCCAGTGCCGACAGCACCAGGAGCGCGACGAGGTCCATTCGTATCCACTCGGTGACGAAGAGGACCAGCGCCACCAGCAGGATCGCAAGGACCAGTGCAATCGCAAGGGTCATCGGCGCCTCACAGCGGCCAGACGATCAGCAGGAGCGGGATGCTGACGGCCACCACCAGCACCTCCAGCGGCAGACCGAGCTTCCAGTAGTCGCCAAAGCCGAAGCCACCGGGGCCAAGGATCAGGGTGTTGTTCTGGTGCCCGATGGGCGTGAGGAAGGCGCAGGAGGCGCCGATTGCCACTGCCATCAGGAAGCTGTCAGGATTGACTCCCAGTGTGGCGGCGATGCCGATGGCGATGGGGCACGGCAGCGGTGGCGGCGTTGTTCATCACGTCCGACAGGAACATGGTGGTGATCAGGACCACCGCCAGCGCCGCGATGGCATTGCCCTGCGCGACAGTCTCGACCAGAAACCGCGCCAACACGTCAGCCGCCCCGGTGGTCTGCATTGCGCCGGCCACCGGGATCAGCGCCGCCAAGAGGACGATCACCGGCCAGTCGATGGCGGTATAAACCTGTCGCGGCGGTACGGTCCGCGACAGAATCGAGACGATCACCCCCAGGGTGAAGGCTGCGGCCGCAGGCAACAGCCCCAGCGTGACGATGCCCACTGATCCCAGCATGATCGCGCCCGCGATAATCGCCATGCGCTTGTCGGGGATGCGCAATTCGCGTTCGCCCAGGGGCACGCAGGCAGTGTCGTTGATGAAGTCCGCCATCACCTCAGACGGGCCCTGCATCAGCAGCAGATCGCCCGATTTCAGGTTCAGCGTGCGCAAACGGACCTTTGGCGGACGCCCTTCTCGCGAGACGGCCAGCAGGTTGAGCCCGTAGCGCGTGCGCAGCCGCAGGTCGCTGGCCGAGCGCCCGACGATGGTGGACCCCGGCAGCACGGCCAGTTCGCGCAGGACGATATCCTCGTCGCGCATCGGACTGTCTTCCTCGTCCTCGTCCTCGTCATTGGCCTTTGTGGCCTTGGCGTCTTTTCCCTTGTCATCCGCAGCCCGGGTCGACTTCGATGTGTTCGTCTCTTTGTCGTCCGAGGGCGGTTCCTGCTCCTCCAGCTTGATGCCGAAAACCGACAACGCTTCGGCTAGTGCATCGACATCTGCCCTCAGCGCCAGAATGTCGCCCGCGCGAATGCGCCGGCCCCCATGCGGCGCGGTCATGCGCACCTCGTTGCGCACCAGACCCACGATCTCCGTCCCGCTGTCCTCGACCTCGTGTTCGAAGGCGCGCAGGGTCAAGCCGACCGCCTTGCTGTCTTCCGGCACGCGCACTTCGGTCAAATAGCTTCCCGTCTCGAAAGCGCCATCGGCGGTCGCCTTGTGCGCGGGCACCACGCGCCAACCAATGAGGGCAACGAAGGCCACGCCCGCCAGGGCCACAGCCACACCCACAGGGGCGAAGTCGAACATGCCGAAGTGCCCCAATCCTGCCTCCGCGCGGAAACCCGAGACGATCAGGTTGGGGGGCGTGCCGATCAGGGTGGTCATGCCGCCGAGGATGGTGCCGAAGGCCAGCGGCATCAGCACCTGCCCTGGCGTCAGTTCCAGACGCCCTGAGACCTGCACGGCAATCGGCATCAGAAGCGCCATTGCGCCGACGTTGTTCATGAACCCCGACAGCACCGCGCCAAGGCCCATCAGGGCGGCCATGCTGGTCAGCCGTCCGGCCTCGCGCGGCAGCACGGCGCGCGCCAGCCAGTCTACCGCGCCGGTGTTCTGCAACCCCTGGCTCAGGATCAGCACACAGGCCACGGTGATCACCGCCGGATGGCCAAAGCCTGCATATGCATCGGCAGCCGGAACCAGCCCACCGACGACGCAGGCCATCAAGGCCAGAAGCGCCACGATGTCATGGCGAAACCGTCCCCATAGAAACAGAGCCATGGTGGCCGCGAGAATAGCGAAGATAAGCATCTGGGGGGAGGTCATGGAGGCGGCTCTCGAGAACGAATTCTTTGCACAGAATCAGAACGAAGCCCTTTTCTCAAAGCTTTTTTCGAGAGTGAGCGCCTCGGATCAGGCGGCAAGAAGATCGTTCTTTAAACGTTCCTTATCGTGTTCTTCCATAGTGGTGCGTCCTCTTCGGTTGTGGGACGAGTTGCTCCCCGCCGAGCAGGCGCGTATTGCGGCACTTCTGGTCGAGCGCGTGGATATTGGCACCGACAGTTTGCAGGTCCGCATGCGCGTCGATGGGCTCTGTTGCACATGGTGCAGGAAGATGTTCGCGAGAAGCGGGCTGATCACCCGCGCACGGCACACTTCGATGCCGTCTGGGGAAGGGCGGCAACCATCCCATCTCCGGGCGTTTCCTCGACCGCGGACGCCGCTCGGGGCGCAAAACACTTGATCAGTTGGCAAAATCAGTCAATCTTGCCCTCGAGCGCCAGGCCACTTGGGAAATGTCGGCGAAAGATCGTCGTGGCCTTCGACGGCTCCGGGGCCGGGGAGCGGGCGCTTGCCCACGCCGCCGGGATCGCGGAGCAGCAGCAAGGGGCGCATCTGGTC
>SLKW01000383.1 GCA_007134405.1 Paracoccaceae bacterium | reverse complement strand
TCGAGGAATGCCTGCGCCATTCGGGCTCGGTCGTCGCCTGGCGGCGGATCGCGACGCGCGACGCCGAGGTGGGTGGCGTGACCATACCCCAGGGTGGAAAGATCCTGATGGTCACCGCCTCGGCCAACCACGACCCGCGGCGTTTCGAGAATCCCGACGAGATCGACATCTACCGCGACAACACCGCCGAGCACCTGACCTTCGGCTACGGCTCGCACCAGTGCATGGGCAAGAACCTGGGCCGGATGGAGCTGCGCATCATCCTGGAGGAGTTCGCGCGCCGCCTGCCGCACCTGGAGCTGGTGCCGGATCAGGATTTCACCTTCCTGCCGAACACCTCCTTCCGCGGCCCCGAGCGGGTGCTGGTGCGCTGGGACCCGGCGCAGAACCCCGAACGCCGCGACCCGGGCCTCCGCACAGCCGAGCGCGCGTTCCCGGTCGGCGCGCCCGACGTGAAGACGGTGGCGCGGCGGCTAACCGTCGCGCGGCTCACCCGCGAGGCCGAGGGCGTGTTGGGGATCGAGTTGCGCGCACCTGCGGGCCGCACCCTGCCTCGTTGGACCCCCGGCGCACATCTCGAACTGATCCTGCCCGATGGCGAGGTACGGAAATACTCGCTCTGCGGCGCCGCCGAGGGCGAAGGTTGGCAGCTTGCCGTCCTGGACGAGCCCAACGGGCGCGGCGGTGCGCGCTGGCTGCACACCGCGTTGCGCGAGGGTGCGACTCTGCGCGTGCGCGGCCCGCGCAACCATTTCCGACTGGACGAGGACGCGCCCGCGCATCTGCTCATCGCCGGTGGCATCGGCATCACACCGATCATCGCCATGGCCGACCGCCTGCGCACGCTCGGCAAGCCCTACGCGCTGCACTACGCTGGCCGAAGCCGCGACACCATGGCCTTCGTCGAGCGGTTAAAGCACGACCACGCCGGAGCCTTGCATCTCTATCCGAAGGATGAGGGCCTTCGCATGGATTGCGAAGCGCTCCTCGATGCCGCAACCGAGGGTACACAAGTCTGCGCCTGCGGCCCCGACCGGTTGCTCGACGCGCTCGGGTCGCTTGCTGAGCGCCACGCTCATGTGCGGCTGACGGTCGAGCATTTCAGTTCCGGTGCTGCCAGCCTCCTCGACCCCTCCCGTGAAAGCGCTTTCGACGTTGCGCTCGCCGACTCGGATCTGACGCTGACCGTGCCCGCCGACCAAACGCTTCTGCAGGTATTGCGCGCAAACGGGATCGATCTGGCCAGCGACTGCGAGGAAGGGCTTTGCGGGTCCTGCGAGGTCGCGGTGATCGAGGGCAAGGTGGATCATCGGGACCGCGTGCTCAGCGCCGCCGAACGGCAGCAGGGACGCCGCATGATGGCCTGCTGCTCGCGCGCGAAGGATGGCGCGCAATTGAAGATCCGGGCCTGAAATCGGGTGTCTCTGACAACATGCGAATACAACCGGGGAGGAACCAAAAGATGACGTCGACCACCACCACCGCGCTGCTATCCGCCGCGCTTGCCGCCACATTCACCGTCGCCGGCACCGCCGCCGCAGCAGAAATACGGCTGACGCTCAGCCACTTCCTGCCGGCCGTGCACGGCATCCACACCGATTTCATCGTCCCCTGGACCGAGCAGGTCACCGAATGCACCGGCGGCGAAGTCACGTTCGAGATTTACCCCGGCGGCACCGCGCGCGGCAGCGTTGCCCGCCAGCAGGAGCAGGTGATGGCCGGCGTGGTCGATATCGCCCACGGGCTCCACGGCATCCCGCGCGGTCGATTCCCGCGCACTTCGCTCATTGACCTGCCCTTTCTCACCGATGATGCGGGCGCCGCGACGCACGCGCTTTGGACGCTTTACGACGATTACCTCGCAGAGGAATACTCGGGCCTGAAGGTTCTGGCACTTCATGCGCATAACGGCGGGCTCATCCACACGACGGAGCGCCCGGTTGAAACGATGGAAGATCTGAGCGGGCTGCGCATACGGACGCCCAGCCCCGCGGTGTCCGAGATGCTCAGCTTCCTCGGTGCCTCGCCGCAGGGCCTGCCGCCCGGCGAAGTCTACGAGAATTTGCAGCGGGGGGTGATCGATGGCACCGTCTTTCCGTGGGATCCGGTCAATTCATTCGGCCTGGCCGAGGTTCTGAACCACCATCTCGAAGCCGGGGTTTACACTGTCTCGTTCTTTTTCGTGATGAACCAGGCTCGCTATGAAGCCCTCGATGAAGACATCCGGAACTGCATCGACGAGGCCTCGGGCGATGCGCTGGTGGCGAAGTTCGACCAGTGGTGGGACGACTGGGACGCACCGGGGCGCGAAGCCGCCGAGGCGCGCGGCAGCGAGATCCGGTCGCTCTCCGATGAAGAGCGGGAACGTTGGCGCGAGGCGCTGACGCCGATGATCGAGTCCTATCTGGACACCGTCGAGGCCGAGGGCGTGGCGAACGCGCGCGAGATCTACGAAGCGATGCAGGCGGCGATTTCCGACTTCGCCGACAATGCTGATTGATCCGACCAGGCAACCGGGCAACCGGGCGCGATGATGCGATGGGTTGACCGCGCCATCGAAGGCTTGGCGATATTGGGCGTTGCGGCCTATGCCGCGGCGGCGCTGGTGACGGTGGCCGATATTCTCGGCCGCCGATTCGGCCTCCCGATCGATGGGGTGGTCGATATCGTCCAACTATGCATCATGGCGGGGGCGTGGTTCGTCATACCATGGGCCTTCGTTGCGGGTGCGCATGTCTCCGTCGACTTCGTACAGGCCCGGCTGCCCGAGGCGCTGGGGCGACTGATCGAGATCCTCGCCGCATTGATGGCGGGTGCATTGCTCCTCCTGATGCTGCGCTACGGTTACGACACCGCCAGTATGCAGCGACTGCTCGGCGACAGGTCGCAACAGTTGGGGATCCCGATCATCTGGTATTGGGCGCCGCAATTGTTGGGTCAGGCGGTGGCGGTTCTGGCGGTGATTTCGGTCCTGACCCGGCTTTTCGGGTACCGTAGCAGCGAGGACCATTCGTGAGCGTTGCGGCGCTGGCCGGCATGGCGGGGTTTGCCGCGACACTCGGGTTGATCGCCCTCGGTGTGCCTGTCGCGGTGGCGATGGGCGTGGTTGGGGTCGCGGGTTACTGGTGGCTGCAGGGCTGGTTCTCGGTCTCCTACGTGCTGGGCTCGGCACCCTTCGAGGCGATTTTTCCCTACTCCTTCTCGGTCGTCCCGCTCTTTGTGATGATGGGGGTCTTTGCGGCGCGCGCGGGATTGTCGCGGTCCCTGTTCGATCTGATCAACGGCTTCTTCGGTCATTTGCGCGGCGGGCTTGCCGTGTCGTCGGTGGGCGCGAGCGCGATGTTCGGCGCCATCTGCGGCTCGTCGCTGGCCACGGTCGCCACCATCGGGCGCGTGGCGATGCCCGAGATGCGGCGCTACCGCTACGACGATTCGCTTTCCGCCGCGGCTGTGGCGGCAGGGGGCACGCTGGGGGTTCTGATCCCACCTTCGATCCTGTTGGTGATCTACGGCCTGCTCACCCAGACATCGATCGGCCAGTTGTTCATTGCGGCGATCGTGCCGGGGTTGATCGGCGCGTTCCTCTACGGGTTCGCGATCGTGGTCCGCGTGCGTCTGCGGCCTGAACTTGCACCGCCTGCCGCGCGGACGCCATGGCGCGAGCGGCTGGCCCTGTTCCGTGGGGTCTGGGCGGTGCTTCTTCTTTTCGCGCTGGTGATAGGCGGGATCTATGCCGGCTGGTTTTCACCCACAGAGGCGGCGGCGGTCGGCGCGGTCGGCGCCTTCCTTCTGGCGTTGATCGGCGGGCGCCTCGACCGCACAACCTTGCGCGAAGCGCTGCGCGAAACGGCGGGGCTGACGGGAATGATCTTCTTCATCCTGATCGGCGCGGCGCTTTTCAACAATTTCCTCGAAACGACGGGGCTGCCCCGGCAACTGGTCCTGTGGATCGAGACATCGCCGCTGACGCCGATGACGGTGCTGATTCTGATCCTCGTCTTTTACGTCATCCTCGGCTGCTTCATGGATTCGATGTCGATGATCTTGCTGATGGTGCCGCTGCTGGCACCGGTCGCGCTGGGCCTGGGCATCGACATGATCTGGTTCGGCATCCTGGTCGTGACCGTGGCCGAGGTCGGATTGATCACGCCACCGGTGGGGATGAACCTGTTCGTGGTGCAGGCCACGGTCAAGGACCTGAAACTGGCGCGGATCGTGCGCGGGATCTTTCCCTTCATCGCCGCCGATCTTGTGCGCCTGATCCTGCTTCTCGCCTTCCCGGCACTTGCCCTGTGGTTGCCCGGCCAGATGTTCTAGCCGGGCATTCCGAAAGCGTCCACGCGTGGACACTTTTGTAACGCATTGAATTTACTAGCGTATTATCCGCCGTTAACCGCAATGGAACTTTCGGCCAAAGGCCGTGAGGCGGTTAGGCGGCGCTCCCGCGGCCCGCCCCGAACACTCAAGCCGAAGCGTCAGATTGCGCTATCAGTCGGCCGTTTTCGAGGAAACACCGACCTGTGCCGGGCGCAACAGTTGGTCGCGCATCCGGAAGCCCTCGGTCATCACCTGGATGATCTGGCCGGCGGCGAATTGCGGCACCGGGGCCTCGAACATCGCTTCGTGCAGATGCGGATCGAAGGGCTCGCCCGGTTTCGGCGCGATACGTTCGACGCCGTGGCGCGACAGGACATTCAGAAGCTCGCGCAGGGTCAGTTCCACCCCGTCGAAGAGGCTCTTGGCTTCCGCCCGGCTCTTTTCGTCGGCGGCGGCGAGCGCCCGGTTCAAGTTGTCGAAGACGGGCAGCAGGTCGCGTGCGAGTTTCGCGCCGCCATAGGCGGCCGCGTCGCGCCGGTCGCGCTCGGCCCGTTTGCGGGTGTTTTCCAGTTCTGCCAGCGCGCGCATCAGGCGATCGCGCATCTCGTTGCGCTCGGCTTCGAACGCGGCTTCGGCTTCGGCGAGGGCCTGCGCCGGGTCGTGATGCTCGGCGTCCGCCGTCTGTGCGGCTTCCGCTTCGGTGACGTCTTGCGCTTCGGTCTGTTGTGGCTGTGCCATGCGGTCCTCTGTCACTCTGTCCCGCGCTCGGTCAGGATGCGTCCCACCAGTTGCGCGGTGT
>SLKW01000087.1 GCA_007134405.1 Paracoccaceae bacterium | reverse complement strand
GCGATGCTGGCGCAGGACCCGCCGCATGACACCTGGCTCGCCGACGAGGATCCCGATCCCGAAACGCTCGCCTGGTGCGCGGCGCATGGCGTGCGCATCTCGACCCGCAAGGGCCGGGCCGACTATCACCGCGAGAGCTGGCCACGCCGCACCCGCTGCAAGGAGGGCAACCTTGCCTTCTTCTACGATCATTGGGGCTATGACGGTTACGACATCGTCGTGCAGCTCGACGCCGATCACGTCCCGCAACCGGGCTATCTGCGCGAGATGCTGCGCCCCTTCTCCGATCCAGGCGTCGGTTATGTCTCGGCGCCCAGCATCTGCGCGGCGAATGCGCGCGAAAGCTGGGCCGCGCGCACCCGCCTGCATACCGAGGCCGCCTTCCACGGCGCGCTTCAGGCCGGCTATTCCAATGGCCTCGCGCCGATGTGCATCGGCTCGCACTACGCCGTGCGCACGGCGGCCTTGCGCGCCGTGGGCGGCCTCGGCCCCGACCTGGCCGAGGATCATTCGACGACGCTGATGCTCAATGCCGGCGGCTGGCGCGGAGTGCATGCGCTTGACGCCATTGCGGTGGGCGACGGGCCGGCGAATGTGGCCGACATGGCGATCCAGGAGTTCCAGTGGTCCCGCAGCCTGGTGACGCTGCTCCTGCGTCACACGCGCCGCCACCTGAAGGCACTGCCCTGGCGGCTGCACGCGCAATTCCTGTTCTGCCAGCTTCTCTACCCGCTGATCGCCGGCACGATGCTGGCGTTCTACCTGCTGCCCGTCGCCGCCGTGGCGCTGGACCTGCGCTATGCGCATGTGACCTATCCGGCCTTCCTGGCCTATGCGCTGCCTCCAGTGGCGATCCTGCTTCTGCATACGGCGGCGCTGCGGCGCGATGGGCTTTTCCGGCCGCATGACGCCCCCGTGCTGTCGTGGGAGAAGGTGATCTTCTTTCTGCTGCAATGGCCTTGGGTGCTCTGGGGATGCGTCATGGCCCTGCGGGACCGGCTCAGCCTGCGCTTCGTCGATTTCCGGATCACGCCCAAGGGCACGCCTTCCGGCGGGCCGCTGCCGGTCCTGACCCCGGCCGTCTACGGCGCGCTCGCGCTGGGGGCCACCGTGCCGGTGCTGGTCACCGGCCGACTGGAACACGGTGGCGGGTTCCTGCTGCTGGCGCTTCTGACCGGCGCACTCTACGCCCTGGCGCTGGCCGTGGTCGTGATCCGGCATCTCGCGGCAAACGGCATGCCCGGCATGCTGCGCCGGCCGGTTGCTGCCGCACAACTCGTCTTTCCCGCCGTCGCCTTTGCCGCCCTCTTCGCCGGGCTGGGCGCGCGCGGTCTCGAAGGGCTGCATGTCCTGACCATCGGGCTCGACCCGCTGCAACTCGTCCGGGTGGAGGCGCCGCTTTCCGGCGCCGGGCGCGATGCGTCGGGCCAGTTCATCTACAGTTTTGCCATCGACTGGCGCGAGGATCCATGACCCTGATACCGACCACCCCGACCGTTTCCGCCCGCCTTTCGTCTGCGTGCCGCGCCTTCAGCCTCGCCGCCTGTCTTGCGGGCAGTGCCGCCACGGCGCAGGTGGCGGCAGTTCCGCCGGGCGACATCCCCTTCGGCGTCTATGATCCGCCCGGCAATTTCAGTGCCGCGAACGGCGTCACGATCGAACACCTTTTCCTGCCGTGGGAGGACGTGGCGCTGGGCTCGCTCAACGAGGCGGCCGATTACGCCGCCGCGCGCGGGCGGGTGCTGCTGGTGACGCTTGAGCCCTGGACCTGGGTCCGCTCCGACCGGAACACGCCCGAGACGTTGCGCGCCGGGATCCAGTCAGGGCGCTTCGATGCCAATGTGCGCGCGGTCTGCGGCGCGCTCGCCGGGTTGGATTTGCCCGTCACCCTGCGCTGGGGTCACGAGATGGAGGTGGACAACGGCCAGTTCATCTGGGCGGGCTGGAACCCCGACGATTATATCGCCGCCTTCCAGCGCGTCACCACCACTTGCCGCGAGGTCGCGCCCGAAATCGCGGTGATGTGGTCGCCCCTCGGCGAGGAGGGGATGGAGGCCTACTGGCCCGGGGACGCGCATGTGGATCTGGTCGGGCTCACCGTCTTCGGCCTGCAGTCGGCGGACCGGTTGTGGCATGGGCGCGACCGCGGCTTCGCCGAGATCCTGGGTCCCCGCTATGCGCGCGCGGTGCAGTTCAACCGGCCGGTCGTGGTGGCCGAACTTGGGTATTCGGGCAGCGCCGAGTATGTCGCCGCCTGGGAGGCCGAGGTCCGGCAGATGGGCGAGACCTTTCCGAACCTGGTCGGCGTGGTCCTGTTCAACTTCCCCGAGGTCTATCCCTGGCCCGATGGTTTGGGGCTGCCCGACTGGCGGGTCTTCCATCGCGTCACCGACTGACGGGGCGCGCGCCGCGACCGGGATCCAGACCGGACAGATGCCCGGATACGGGCAGCGTCCAAGGTTGGACGCTTTCGCAAGTCATTGACTTTGCGAGGCGATCCGGCGCCGTTAACCACAACGAAACTTTCGGTCACGCGGGCGCATCCCCGGCCGTATCGGACCCGGAGCGTAGCCCCCCGGCCGCAGCGCGCACCACTTCGGCGACCTCCTGAAGCTGGCGCGCCAGTGGGCTGGTGCGCCGCCAGACCATGCCGATGGTGCGCTGGGGTTGTGGTGGCGCAAAGCGCGCCACGGTGACCTTGGCCGAGCGCGTCTCGACCGGCACCGCCATTTCCGGGATCAGCGTCACTCCGATCCCGGCGCCGACCATCTGCACCAACGTGGCCAGCGACGAGCCGTCCATCAGCTCGCGCGGGCGGGCCGACTGGATGTCGCAGAACGACAGCGCCTGATCGCGGAAGCAATGCCCCTCCTCCAGAAGCAGCAGCCGCATCTCGCGCAACTGCGCGCGGTCGGGCACCGGTTTGCCGGCATCGGCTTCGGGCCGCACCAGCACGAATTCCTCGGCAAAGAGCGCGACCTCGGTCAAGGCCGGTTCCGAGACCGGCAGCGCCACCACCGCCGTATCGAGCCGCCCATCGGCCAGCTCGCGCAGAAGCCGCGGCGTCACCGTCTCGCGCAACTGCAATTCCAGTCCCGGAAAGTGAAGCGTCAGCCCGCTGGCGATGGCGGGCAATAGATAGGGCGCCACCGTCGGAATCACACCCAGCCTGAGCCGCCCGGCCAACCGCTCGCGCGCCGCGCGTGCCAGCTCGGCCAGTTCGTCCACCGCGCGCAGGATCTCGCGCGACCGGACGGCGAAATCCTGGCCCAGCGCGGTCAGCCGGACCTCGCGCGCGCCGCGTTCGAACAGCGGCGCGCCCAATGTCGCCTCCAGCTCGCGGATCTGCATCGACAGCGCCGGCTGGCTGATCGCGCAGGTTTCTGCTGCGCGGCCGAAATGACGCTGGCGGGCCAGAGCCTCGAAATAACGCAACTGCTTGAGGGTCAGGTTTGTCATAAGCCGAGATTATAATTCATATCAGAAAATGCAACTTTTCCCGATCACCTCACTCTGTTAGAACCGTTCCAGACAGGCGGCTGGTCGGACCCGACCGCCGCAGCCTGCACCGCTCACACACCCCAGGGGAGAAGCACATGGACGGAAACGATCAACCACGCACGGGCGGCTGCCCGGTCATCCACGGCGCCAACAGCACCACCGGCGTCACCGTGATGGACTGGTGGCCGAAGGCGCTGAACCTCGACATCCTGCACCAGCACGACGCCAAGACCAATCCGCTGAAGGATTTCAACTACCGCGAGGCGGTCAAGACGCTCGACTTCGAGGCGCTCAAGCGCGACCTGACCGACCTGATGACCGACAGCCAGGAGTGGTGGCCGGCCGATTACGGCCATTACGGCGGGCTGATGATTCGCATGTCCTGGCATGCCGCGGGCACCTACCGTCTGGCCGACGGCCGTGGCGGCGCCGGCACCGGCAACCTGCGGTTCGCGCCGCTCAACTCCTGGCCGGACAACGCCAATCTCGACAAGGCCAAGCGCCTTCTGTGGCCGATCAAGAAGAAATACGGCAACAAGCTGAGCTGGGCAGACCTTCTGGCGCTGGCCGGGACCATCGCCTACGATTCGATGGGCCTGAAGACTTATGGCTTCGCCTTCGGGCGCGAGGACATCTGGCACCCCGAAAAGGACATCTACTGGGGCGCCGAGCGTGAGTGGCTCGCCCCCAGCGACACCCGCTACGGCGATGTCGAGGATCCCTCGACCATGGAAAACCCGCTCGCCGCGGTGCAGATGGGCCTGATCTACGTCAACCCCGAGGGCGTCAACGGCCAGCCCGACCCGCTTCGCACGGCGCTGCAGGTGCGCGAGACCTTCGCGCGCATGGCGATGAACGACGAGGAAACCGTGGCGCTGACCGTCGGCGGCCATACCGTCGGCAAGTGCCACGGCAACGGCGACCCGGCGAACCTTAGCCCCGCCCCCGAAGGCGCCCCGATCGAGGAGCAGGGTCTGGGCTGGAACAACCATACCAGCCGCGGCGTCGGCCGCGACACGGTGACCAGCGGCCTCGAAGGCGCCTGGACCACGCATCCAACCAAGTGGGACAACGGCTATCTTCACCTGCTGCTGAACTACGAATGGGAACTGACCAAGTCGCCCGCCGGCGCCTGGCAGTGGCAGCCGATCGACATCAAGGAGGAAGACAAGCCCGTCGACCCCGAGGACCCCTCGATCCGGCGCATGCCGATGATGACCGACGCCGACATGGCGATGAAGATGGACCCGATCTACCGCGAGATCGCCGAGCGCTTCTTCAAGAACCCCGCGCTTCTGGACGATGCGTTCGCGCGCGCCTGGTTCAAGCTGACGCACCGCGACATGGGCCCGAAAGAGCGCTACATCGGCCCCTGGGCACCGCAGGAAGACCTCGTCTGGCAGGACCCGGTCCCCGCCGGACCCAAGGGCTACGACGTTGCGGCGCTCAAGGCCCGGATCGCTGACAGCGACCTGTCGGTGGCCGAGATGGTCGCCACCGCCTGGGACAGCGCGCGCACCTTCCGCCAGTCCGACTACCGCGGCGGCGCCAATGGCGCGCGCATCCGCCTGGCCCCGCAGAAGGACTGGGAGGGCAACGAGCCCGCGCGCCTGCAGAAGGT
>SLKW01000296.1 GCA_007134405.1 Paracoccaceae bacterium | reverse complement strand
ATCCTGTCTCTCGATGTCCTGCTGGTGCCGGTTTCGTTGCTTTCGACCGCCGTATTGCTTTTTGGCAGTGCTCTGGAAGCGAGCTGGGCGCTTGATCACTGGCTCGAAATCATGGTGTTGACGGCAGCCTGCGCCCTGCTTTCGTTTGCGCTCGGCCTGCCGCGCATCCAGATGAAGTCTTACGAGATGTCGGCGATGGGTCGCAGCGCGATCCTGTCGGTCGTGTTG
The DNA here is from genome assembly GCA_007134405.1 of Paracoccaceae bacterium. Taxonomy (GTDB): domain Bacteria; phylum Pseudomonadota; class Alphaproteobacteria; order Rhodobacterales; family Rhodobacteraceae; genus Pararhodobacter. The sequence continues at coordinate 4,897 of SLKW01000296.1, read as the reverse complement.
GTAATGCTGTTCGCGCTCATGAATGGCCGGCCCGGCGCGATCTTGCCGACGACCGGGCCAGTCGTTTTCGGGTTGATCTTCCTGACGCTCAGCGCGACGAGCCGGCTCCTGTTGCTGCAGATCCTTTTGCAGGTGTACCGCGACGGCCAGCCCCTGACGCGCGTGTTGATCTACGGAGCCGGTGCGACGGGCGCGCAGCTTGTGCTGGCACTGCGCACGCATGCATCGATCCGGCCCGTCGCCTTCGTGGACGACAATTCGGTCATGCACGGGATGACGGTCGCCGGCTTGCGTGTCTATCCGCCCCAGAAGCTTGACGCCCTGATCCGCGACCACGAAATCGGTCGGGTAATCCTGGCCATGCCGTCGCTCAACTCGCCGCGTCAGGCACAAATCGCGCGCCGCATCGCCGATCTGGGTGTCGACGTGCAAAGCGTGCCGTCCTTTTCGCAACTCATCGGCGAAGAAGAGATCGTCGCGCAGCTTGCGCCAGTGCTGCCGACCACCCTTCTGGGTCGCGCCCATCTGGGCGACCAACTCGATGGCGGATGCGCGGCCTACAGGGGGCGGTCGGTGTTGATCACGGGCGCTGGCGGATCGATCGGGTCCGAGCTTTGCCGACAGGTGCTGACCTGTCGTCCGGCGCGGCTCGTGCTCATGGAACTTTCGGAATTTGCCCTCTACACGATCGACAGCGAGCTTCGCGCGCTTGCCGGCAAGCTTGACTGCGAGATCGTGCCCATCCTCGGTACGGTCACCGACCGGCGGCATGTCCGCTATGTGCTGGAGCATCATCGGATCGACGTGGTGCTGCATGCAGCCGCGTACAAGCACGTGCCGATGGTGGAGGCAAATCCGCTGGCCGGCATCGCCAACAACGTGCTCGGCACCAACACGCTGGCGCGGGAAGCCTATGACTACGGGGTAAACCGCTTCATCCTCGTCTCCTCGGACAAGGCGGTGCGGCCGATCGGGGTTATGGGTGCAACGAAGCGGTTGGCCGAGTTGATCGTCACCGATCTGGCACGGGAGTCGACCCGCACCGTCTTCTCGATCGTCCGTTTCGGCAACGTGCTGGGATCTTCGGGCTCGGTCATTCCGCGCTTCCGTGAGCAGATCCTGCGCGGCGGACCGGTGACGCTGACCGACCCCGACATCACCCGCTATTTCATGACCGCGCAGGAAGCCACGCGCCTCGTTCTCTGGGCCGGGACATTGGCGTCGGGTGGCGAGATCTTCGTACTGGACATGGGGAAACCGGTCCGCATCGCCGATCTGGCACGGCAGGTCATCGAAAGCTCGGGCTATTCCGTGCGCGATGCGAGCAATCCGAACGGCGATATCGATATCGTCGTTACCGGCCTGCGGCCCGGCGAAAAGCTGCACGAGGAATTGTCGATCACCGGTGAACTGCAGCCGACCGCGCATAACAAACTGCGCTGCTCGGTCGAGCAGGGGCTCTCTGGCTTCGAACTGGCGCGGGCGCTGCAGGCCCTTCGCAAGGCCGTGGCCACGGGCGACGGGACGCGCGCGGCCGAGGACTGCATCTACTGGAGCCGGCGCGATCTGGCGCAGAAGGGGCCGCAACTGATCGAAAAGGCCGCGGATCTGGGTGGTGCCCGGTCCTGAGGCGCGTTTTGCGCGCCGGGGTCATCCCGCTATAACACTTTCCTGTTTGTTCACTGTGCCATCCGCGGTAAGTTCAAGTCTTGGAAAATGTGGACCAAGGCGTGAACCAGCGACTGGCACCGGATCTGTTTTGCTTTCCTTTGCAGATCGGCGCGTTATGCAGCGGACGCGCGGTCGGTGATGCCCTGCTGCGGGTGCTGCGTCCCTTCGGTATGAGCACCTATGCCATCGGGGTGTGCCCGCATCCGGATTTCCCCTACCCGGGTGGTTTCGTCGTCGACAACTGGCCGACACAGTGGCGTGATCTGTACCTTGCCGAAAACATGGGCGAGCACGACCCGATGCTTCACGCCGTTCAATTGAATTCGAATCCGGTCTCGGTCCAGGATATCCGCGATGGTCGCGCCGGTTTCGCGCCGTTGCCCGAGGAATTGGCTGTGCTGGATGCCGGCGCGCGGCTGGGACGGCCTCATGGGCTGATCGTGCCGATCTTCGGGGCGCAGGGGTATCGGGGAATCGGGTGCGTTTGCGGCCCGGGACCGGATCCGGATGCCCGTGCGCGCATCGTCCTGCAGTTCCTTGTCTGGCATGCGCACGAGCGCATGCGTGCTCTCTACGCGGCTCAAACCGGCACCGAGACTCTGCGCCTGTCACTGCGCGAACGCGAAGTGCTTAACGCCGCCCGTCGCGGTCTGAGCGATGAGGAGATCGCACAAGCCGCCGCGATCACTGTGCGTACCGTGCGCTTCCACTTCGAGAATGCCCGCCGCAAACTCTCCGCACGCAACCGGACGGAGGCAATCGCAAAGGCGGTCCAGCTTCAGCTTCTGGGTGTGTAAGAAGAATTCATGCACCTGTAACTTCTGACAGTTGTTCGAACACGCGTTTGAGAGCTTACTGCGCTCATTGATCCGAGCTTTCCAGTTCGACATTTCAGGCGGCCCCCCGGTTCTTCCGGGGGGCTGCTTAGTTTCCAAGCAGCCGTTGCGGTTTGAAATCTGCTCGCCTCGCCCCATGTAAAATTTAGGCTAAGGAGAAAAGGGGAGAGTAGATGCGCATTCTATCAAGTCTTGCAGTCGGTGCGTTGGCGCTCGGGATCACGCAACCTGCGCAGGCCGAGGACATCTATTCGGTTGAAACGCTCGCCGAGGGTCTGGAGTATCCTTGGGGCATGGCATTTTTGCCTGGAAGCGAGGATATCATCATGACCAGCCGGTTGGGCAGCGTCATGATTTTCGACGCTGACTCTGGCGAGATCCAGGAAATCTCGGGTGCGCCGGAGGTGGATTCGCGCAACCAGGGCGGACTTCTCGACATCGAACCGGCGCCCGACTTCGACGAAACGAACATGGTCTACATGACCTGGAGCGCTGCGACCGAGGGCGAGGACACCACCACGCATCTGGGCCGCGCGCGGCTCGACCGCGACGCGGGGGAGATGACGGATCTGGAGACATTGTTTGTGGTGAGCCCGGCCATGGACAGCCAGGCACATTACGGCTCGCGCATCGTCGTTCTGGACGACCACATCTATGTCGGCCTCGGCGATCGCAACCAGAAGGATTTTGGCCCCGACCACATATCGCAGGATCTCTCCAGCGAGAATGGGTCGGTCATCCGTCTGACACTCGATGGCGAGATTCCCGATGACAATCCCTTCGTCGACGAGGACGGTACAGCCGGTGCGATCTGGTCTTATGGTCACCGGAATATCCAGGCGATGGCCCGCAACCCCGAGACCGATGAGATCTGGGTCGCGGAACACGGCGAAGCCGGCGGCGACGAAGTCAACATCGTCGAACGCGGAGGCAACTTCGGCTGGCCTCTTGCCACCTATGGCGTGGACTACCGCACCGGCGAGCAGTTCGCCGAGACGCCGCAGCCTGATGACGGGTTCATCGGTCCGGTCTTCCATTGGCCGCCGGGGCGTGACGCGCACTTCCCGCCGTCGGGCATGGCCTGGTACCAGGGCGATGCCTTTCCCGACTGGGACGGCCACATGCTTGTCGGTAATCTCTTCCACCGCTATCTTGGTCTCTTCGCGGTCGATGGTCGCGAAGTGAGCGCGCCGATGCGATTGCTCGAAGGCGAAGGATGGCGCATCCGCGATGTGGCGATTGGGCCGGAAGACGGGTTCATCTATGTTATCGTGGATGACGAGGATGCACCGCTCGTCCGGCTCGTGCCGGCGGAGGGAGATGACGACTGATGCGTGATATCGATGGCGCCCGCATGCGCGCGATCCTCGTGCTCGCCGCGGCGGTCGCCTTCGTTGTCTTCACCTATCTCTCGCCGGAGTTCAGCGGCTACCGCCCCGACCAGATGCCCCATGCCGAAGCCAATCCCGCGATCCAGCCGGCAGGTTTCGCGTTCTCGATCTGGGGTGTCATCTACCTGTGGCTGATCGTCGGGGCGGGTTTTGGCCTGCTGCAGAGGGCCGAAGCGTCGGACTGGGACGCGCATCGCTGGCCACTGATCGGGGCGATGGTTCTTGGTTCGGGCTGGACCGCCGTCGCCGTCCGCAGCCCGATCTGGGCGACCGTGATGATCTTTGCCATGCTCGCGCTTTCCGTCTGGGCGCTTGCGCTTGCGCCGCGGCGCGACTTCTGGTGGGCGCGCGCGCCCATTGGGCTTTTCGCCGGCTGGTTGACCGCGGCGAGCTTCGTGTCGCTGGGCTTGGTGCTTGCCGGCTATGGCGTCTTTGGCTCCTCGCGGGGGGCGGCATGGCTTTTCTTGCCCCTGGCGGCAGCGTTTGCAGTCATTGTCTACAAGCGGCTCGATACGGGCGGAGCGTACGCTTTCGCCGCGGGGTGGGGGTTCTTCGGCATCTTGGTGGCCAATATCGGCCGGCATGCCGACGTCGCGGTGCTCGGCGTCGTCGGTGCATCGATTCTTGCCGGACTCTGGTGGCGCGACCGCTTTCGCGCGGCTTGAACGCGCAGTCTCAGGGTGCAGCGATATCGACCCAGACCAGCGCGTGGGTTGCGCCACGTTCGGGCCATAGAAGACCCGCATCCCGGACTGCGATGTCGGACGAGGGCAGTATGTAGCTCGATCGCAGCATGCCGGGTCCACGGGGCCAGTAGGCGGTTGCCGTGCCGGGCGATGCTTCGCCCGGCCTTTGCCCAGAAGGCAGAGGATCTTGCAGGGATGGGTGAGCGAGCAGTTCCTTCATGGCCTCCCTGATGCCATCGCCTGCTTCTGGGTCGAGGTTCGCGTTGCCCATCAGCACGAAGGGCGGGGCAGGGGCCATCACGGACAGCTCGTT
>SLKW01000361.1 GCA_007134405.1 Paracoccaceae bacterium | reverse complement strand
TACGCCGCCCTGCAGACCGGCGTGGTCGACGCCAACGAGCAGCCGCTGTCGATCCACGTTGCCAGCCGCTTCTACGAGGTCCAGTCCGACCTGACGCTCACCGGCCATCTGATGGCCTCGGCGCTCTTCGTGATCAGGAAATCTTGCGCGAAGCCGCGCGTGAGTCGATCCCGGTGATGCGCGACGCCACCGACGAGCAGGACGGCGCGGCGCTCGACACCCTGCGCGAGCGGGGCATGACGATCACCGAGGACTTCGATCACGACGCCTTCATGGAAGCGCTCGAACCGGCCTTCGCCCAGTTCGGCGAGGAACTTGGGCAGGAGAACATCGACCGCATCCAGGACTTCGAGTAATCCCGACCTGAAATACGCCGGATGGCGGGCATCGCGCGCCGCCATCCGGCCCAGCCAACAGGTGGCGCCGACCCATGCTGGCCTTCCTGCGCACTGCGATCCTGGCCATCGACCGCGTGACCACGCGGACGGTGACGATCTTTTCCTGCGCCGCCCTGGCCGCCGCGGTGACGCTGGCCTGTTACCAGATCGTCATGCGTTACATCCTGCGCCAGCCCACCGCCTGGTCCGAACCGGTGCTGCAGATGGCGATCATCTACATGGTCTACCTGGGCATCGCCGTGACCTTCCGGCGCGGCGCGCTGGTCTCCATCGACATCCTGCAGACCTATGCCCAAGGCCGCTTCGCGACCGCGCTTCGGTGGTTCATCCTGATCTGCATTCTCATCCTGCTCGGCCAAATGTTCTGGTACGGCTGGGCGATGGCGGCCCGCGCGCAGGTCAACATCCACCCGACGCTGGGCATCTCGATGATGTGGGCCTTCATCTCGATCCCGGTGGGCTCCGTCTTCGCCATGATCGCGGTGATCGCCAACCATCTCGACCCCACCCCCCGGCCCATCGACGCGGGGGGCTGAGTTATGGTCGCGCATTCGCTCATCGTGGTGATGTGCACGCTTTTCGTGCTCAGCGTGCCCATCGCAGTGGCCATCGGGCTGGCGTCGATCTTCGGCATCCAGGTGATGGGCGCGCTTAACCCGATCATCATCGGCCAGCAGCTTTACGTCTCGCTCAACAAGTTCCCGCTGGTCGCGATCCCGTTCTTCATCCTGGCGGGCAACCTGATGAACACCGGCGGCATCTCGCGCCGGCTAGTCGATTTCGCCCGCGTCCTTGTGGGCAACACGCAAGGCGGGTTGGCCGCGACCTGCGTTGTCACCTGCATGTTCTTCGCCGCCGTCTCGGGCTCGTCGACGGCGACCACCTTCGCCATCGGCGCGATCATGATCCCGGCGCTCGTGAAGGCCGGCTACCCCCGCCCCTGGACCGCCTCGCTGCAGGCGACCTCGGCGGAACTCGGTGTGGTCATCCCGCCCTCGATCCCGCTCATCCTCTACGGCGTCGCCGCCGATGTCTCGATTGGCGAGCTGTTCATCGCGGGCTTCGGCCCCGGCCTCCTGATCGGCTGCGCGCTCATCGCCTATGTCCTGATCTGGGCGCGTGTCACCGGCCACGGCAAGGCCGATGCGGTCACCGGCCTGAAACCCTGGCCCGCCTTCCGCAGCGCCTTCTGGGCGCTTCTCATGCCGGTCGTCGTACTGGGCGGCATCTATGGCGGCGTCTTCACGCCGACCGAGGCCTCGGCCGTCGCCGTCGCCTATGCGCTCTTCGTGGGCATGTTCATCTACCGTGAGCTCGGCTGGCGCGATATCTTCCCGATCCTGGAAAAGTCGGTGATCTCGTCGGTGCTGATCCTCTTCATCATCGCCTGGGCCGGGCTCTTCGCCTTCATCATCAACCGCGAGGGGGTGCCGATGGCGATCGGCGCCTGGCTGACCGGCAACATCGACTCGGCGCTGACATTCCTCATGTTCGTCATCGCCGTCCTACTGGTCATCGGCATGTTCATCGAGGCTGCGGCGGCGATCATCGTCCTCGCCCCGATCCTGGTGCCGGTCGCCATCACCCTGGGCATCGACCCGGTGCATTTCGGCCTGGTCATGATCGTCGCGCTCGCCATCGGCTTCATCACCCCGCCCTTCGGGCTCAACCTCTTTGCCGCCTGCACCGTCGCCAACTTGCCCGTGCAGCGGATCATCGCGCCGACCATCGCCTTCATCGGCGTGGTGATCCTGTGCCTGGTGGCGATCACGCTCTTCCCGCCGATCACGCTGGGTCTGCGGGATTTCGTCTACCGCTGAGGGGAATTCTCGATGCGCTACGGCATGAACATGTATCTGTGGACCACACGCCCCGGGCCCGAGCACCGGCCGATCCTCGCTGCTCTGGCCGAAATGGGTTACGACCTCGTCGAACTGCCGGTTCTCGACTTTGAGGAGATCGGCTACTATGAACGCCTCGGCCGCGAGGTTCGCGCCGTAGGCCTCGAGCCGCTCGCGGTCAACGCTCTTAACGCCGAGCAGAACATCGCCGCCGCGGACGCCGAGACGCGGGCGCGCGGCGTAGCGGCGCTCGAGCGGATGATCGATTGCGCCGCGGCAATGGGGGCGCCGATCCTTTCGGGGCCGATGCATTCGGCAATCGGCGTCTTCACCGGCCAGGGCCCGCAGCCGGACGAGCTGGCCCGCAGCGCTGAGATCATGGCCCGCATCGCCGAACGCGGCCGGCAGAAGGGCGTGTGCCTCGCCATCGAGCCGTTGAACCGCTTCGAATGCTACCTGCTCAACGACACCGCCGCCGCCGCCGATTTCGCCGCCCGCGTCGGCTCGGGCGCCGGCATCCTCTACGACACGTTCCACGCCCACATCGAGGAGAAGGATCCTGCCGCCATCATCCGCGCCCATATCGACGCCATCGCGCACGTCCATGTCTCCGAGAACGACCGCTCGACCCCCGGTCGCGGGCAGGTTCGCTGGGACGATACGTTCGCGGCGCTGAAGGGCGCAGGCTACAAGGGGCCGCTGGTGGTGGAAGCCTTCGGCCTCGCCCTGCCCGAACTTTCCGCCGCGACCCGCATCTGGCGCCGGATGTTCGACGACGAACTCACCCTCGCCCGGGACGCGCTCGCCTTCATGCGCGCCTCATGGGAACGTGCCGCGCCCTGAGTCCTCACGACCGCATCGCCCGCGCGCTCAGGCGGGCCTCACGGGGATCAGGCTCTATCCCGCAGTGATCTGCGTGAACGGGAACGCACCGCAGCCGCCGCAGCGGATCAGTCGGCGCGCTCCGCATGATTCACGTCAAGACGCTGCGGTGGAGAATCGCGTACTCGCATCACACCGTCTCGTTTCTGCCCGGAGGACACCGATGCTATCTCGCCGCTGGCTCTTGCCAAGCACAAATGCCGCCATCCGGCCGCGATGCGCCGTATTGTCTTCCTGACGCTGCTGGCGGGGGCGCTCGCCGCGGTCGCAACCGCGCTTCTCTATCAGCGCGACCTGCGCGCGGCGCAGGCTCGGCTCTCGGGCGCAGCCAGCGTCGTGGAAACCGCCCACGTACCGGTGGCCTTCCAAGCTGGCGGCGCGGGTGCGCCGGTGCTCGCCATCCACGGGGCCGGCGGCGGGCACGACCAGGGGCGGCTCCTGGTTGAGGCCTTCCTGCCCGACGGCCACCGCTGGATCGCGCCCTCGCGCTTCGGCTATCCCGGCTCGCCGCTGCCGGACGATGCCTCGACCGCCGCGCAGGCCGACGCCTTCGCCGGGCTGCTCGACGCCTTGGGCATCGAGCGCGTGACGCTGCTGGCGATGTCGGGCGGCGTGCCACCGGCGCTGCAATTCGCGCTGCGTCACCCTGAGCGGGTGCAGGCGCTGATCCTGCTGTCGTCGGCGCCCTACGCGCCGCTGAAGGCCGAGGAGCAGGACCTGCCCGTGCCGCTCTGGCTCTACGACGCGCTCTTTGCCTCGGATCTGCCGCTCTGGGCGATCCTCCGGATCTCGCCGCGCCGCCTCGCGCCGATGTTCGATGCCCGGGACGATCTTCTTGCGCAGATGTCCGCGCGGGAGGCAGCCTTTCTCGAGGCGATGACCACGGCTTTCCTGCCGGTGACCGAGCGCCGCGCGGGGCTTGCGAACGAGGGCGCGGCGATCAATCCGGCGGCGGCCATCGACCCCTCCGAGATCACTGTGCCCGTCCTGATCCTGCACGCCCGCGACGACCGGATCACGCCTGCCTCCACCGCAACCTTCACCGCCGAGCGCGTCGCAGGAGCGGAGTTGCACCTCTTCGACAGCGGCGGGCACCTGCTCCTCGGCCATCACGACACCGCCCGAGGGCATGTTGCGGACTTCCTCGAAGTACACTCCGCGCCCACTGACACCCGCAGCGCCATGCCGGAGCCCTGAGCCATGACACTTCTCAAGATCGCCGGCCTGGTCCTGCTTGCCCTGATCCTCGCCGCAGCCCCGGTCGGTGCCTGGGTCCATTCCCGCGACCGAGCGCAGGCGCGGGCCGTCTGGACTGCCCTCGAGACAAGGCATGACCCCGCGCCGCCGCTCTATGATCCTGCTATGGTCAAGGGGCTGCCGGAGGTCGCGCAGCGCTATTTCGCCCGCGCCATCGCGCCGGGCACGCCGCTGCACCGCACCGTCCGGCTGGAGATGACCGGCCGCTTCATCCTGAACGGCAACGACATGCCGATGGCGGCGCATCAGATCCTCGCCCCGCCGGCGCAGGGCTTCGTCTGGCAGGCCGAGATCGGCGCGGGGCTGCTGCGCTTTGCCGGGTCGGACGGGTATTCCCGCAGCGACGCCGGCATCGAGAGCTGGACCAAGTTCTGGCTGCGCGGCCCGATCCCGCTGGCCCGCATCGGCGGCACCGAGGATCATGCCCGCGCCGCCGCCACCCGGGTGATGATGGAGGCGATCTGGACCCCCGCGGCGCTGTTGCCGCAGTTCGGGGCCGACTGGACCCAGACCGGCCCCTACAGCGCCGAGATCCGCTTTGCCGACACGCCCGATCTCGGGCCGCTGCGGATCGCCTTCGATGCCGCCGGCGATCCGGTCGAGGTGGTGACGCTGCGCTGGTCCGACGCCAACCCCGAACGGCGCTGGCAACTGCAACCCTTCGGCGGGCGGATGCTGGAGACGGGCCGGCACGGCGGCTTCCGCATCCCGGTGCGCGTCGAACTGGGCAACCACTTCAGCACCCCCGATTACGCGCCGTTCTTC
>SLKW01000248.1 GCA_007134405.1 Paracoccaceae bacterium | reverse complement strand
TCGCGAGCAGGACTACCGCGCGCGGATGGACCTGAAAGGGGACGCGCTGATCGTGACGCATTGCACGATCGTCATGCGCTGCCGCGAGCAGGTCTGGCGGCGCGTGAACTGAGGCCCCGTCAGTCGGCGGCCCGTTGCCCGTTGCCCGACGCCCCGTCAGCCGAAGGCCGACCACCGCATCGCCCGTGCCAGTTTTTCGATCGCCAGCGTGCCGAGCTGGGAATTGCCCTGCGGATTCAGCCCCGGCGACCAGACCGCGATCGCCGCGCGGGCGGGCGCGATGGCGATGATGCCGCCGCCGACGCCGCTTTTTCCCGGCAGGCCGACGCGGAAGGCGAAATCGCCCGAGCCGTCGTAATGGCCGCAGGTCATCATCAGCGCGTTGATCCGCCGCACGCGGGCGGGCGACAGGAGGCGCGGCAGCCCCGGCGCGTTCAGCAGGAAGCGCCCGGCGCGGGCAAGCTGGCGGCAGGTCATCTCGGCGGCGCATTGGTGGAAATAGGCGCCGAGCGCATGTTCGGGTGGGTGGTCGAGGTTGCGATGCGCGGCCAGCTCGTGCGCCAGCGCGAAATTGCGGTGGCCGGTCTCGGTTTCCGACCGGGCCACGGCCTCGTTGATGTGGATCGCCTCGTCATCGGCGGCGAGGCGCAGGAAGCGCAGGTAGTCGCCCAGCATCTCGCGCGGGGCGTGGCCGGACAGGAGCGCGTCCGTCACCACGATGGCGCCGGCGTTGATGAACGGGTTGCGGGGGATGCCGCGCTCATGCTCGAGCTGCAGGATCGAGTTGAACGCGAGGCCCGAGGGCTCGCGCCCGACGCGGGCCCAGAGCTGATCGCCCAGCCGGCCCAGCGCCATCGCCAGCGTGAAGACCTTGGACACCGACTGGATCGAGAAGGCGGTATCGGCATCGCCCGCGACGCATTCGGTCCCGTCGGCGAGGCAGACGGCGATGGCGAATTGCCCAGGGTCGACGCAGGCCAGTTCGGGGATGTAGTCCGCGACCCGGCCGCGCCGGGGGGCGGCGGCCATCTCGGCGGCGATCCGGTCGAGGCTGGCCTGCAACTGGCTCACATCAGGGGCTCCAGCGCAGGAAGTTGCCGATCAGGCGCAGCCCGGCGGCCTGGCTTTTTTCCGGGTGGAACTGGGTGCCGAGGATGTTGTCACGGCCGACGATGGCGGTGACCGGACCGGCATAGTCGACATGCGCCAGCAGATGCGCCGGGTCGTCGACGTGGAACTGGTAGGAATGGACGAAATAGGCGTGCTCGCCGGTGTCAAGGCCGTCGAGCACCGGGTGGGCGCGGTCGACATGCAGGTCGTTCCAGCCCATGTGCGGCACCTTGAGCGCGGGATCGGCGGGCGCGATGCGCTCGACCGTGCCGGGGATCCAGCCCAGGCCCGGGGTTTCGCGGTATTCGAGCCCGCGCGTGGCCAGAAGCTGCATGCCGACGCAGATGCCCAGGAACGGCCGGGCGCGGGCGATCACCGCGTCCTGCAGCGCCTCGATCATGCCGGGCACGGCGGCGAGCGCATCGCGGCAGGCCGGGAAGGCGCCGTCGCCGGGCAGCACGATCCGGTCGGCGCGGGCCACGTCCTCGGCCCGGGGCGAGATCAGGATCTCGCCGCCGCCGACCTCGGCCGACATGCGCTGGAAGGCCTTCTCGGCGGAATGCAGGTTGCCGCTTTCGTAATCGACGAGGACGGTCAGCATCGGATCAGAGCGTGCCCTTGGTGGAGGGGACGGCGTCGGCCTTGCGCGGGTCGATCTCGACCGCGTCCCTGAGCGCGCGGGCGACGGCCTTGAAGGCGGCCTCGGCGATGTGGTGGCTGTTGAGCCCGTGCAGGCGGTCGACATGCAGCGTGATGCCGCCGTGGGTCGCGAGCGCCTGGAAGAATTCGCGCACGAGTTCGGTGTCGAACTTGCCGATCTGCGCGGTGGGGAACGCCACGTTCCAGACCAGGTAGGGCCGGCCCGAGAGGTCGAGCGCGGCGCGGACCTGGGCGTCGTCCATCGGCAGGTGGCAGGCGCCGTAGCGGCGGATGCCGCGCTTGTCGCCGAGCGCCTGGGAAAGCGCCTGGCCGAGCGCGATGCCGACATCCTCGACCGTGTGGTGGTCGTCGATATGCAGGTCGCCCGTGGCCGCGATTTTCAGGTCGAAAAGCGCGTGGCGGGCCAACTGGTCGAGCATGTGGTCGAAGAAACCCACGCCCGTGTCGTTGTCGTAAGCCCCCGTCCCGTCGAGCGAAAGCTCGACCGTGATGTCGGTCTCGGCGGTCTTGCGGGTGATTTTCGCACTGCGCATGCGCGGCCTCCGGCTATGGCAGGCGCGGTATAGGCCGGGCGACGGGGCTTTGCTAGCCCTCGTAGCCCTCGACGATGACCAGATCGGCGGTGCTGACCGGGTCGCGGATCGCCTTCGCCGCCTGGTATTCGGGCGAGTTGAAACACTCGGTCGCGGCCTGAAGGCTGGGGAATTCGATCACCACGGTGCGGGCGCGGGTCTGCCCTTCCATCTGCGCCTGCGCGCCGCCGCGGATGAGGAAGCGCGCGCCGTACTTGGCGAAGGCCTCGGCGTTGGCCTCGCGGTAGCGGGCGTAGGTGTCGGGGTCGCGGACATCGACATGGGCGACCCAGTAGGCTTTTGGCATGATTTCTCCTCCGGTCGCGCCAAGGTGGCGCGATCCAGGAGGCAGCGCAAGACCGCGCGTTCAGCGCGGCCGCGTCAGGAAGGACAGGAAGCCCGCAGGCGCCGGCGCCTCTTCGGCGTAATCGCGCGCGGGTCCGGTGCCGACGGCGGTCACCTGCTTGAACTCGTAGCGCATCTCGCCCTCGTCGAGTTCCGAGGCGATGATCAACGCATGCAGCAGATGTCGCGGCCCGTCGAAGATATCGACCATCCCGCGCAACCGCGGCGCCCGCGCTGCATCCACGGCGAAGCCCCCCTCCCACAGGCGGCGGATCGGAAATACCGCGTCATTGAGATGCACGCAGAGCCGCGTGCCACGAGTTTGGTGGCGATGCCGCGCGGCGTCGAGACCGCGGCGGATATCCTCCGGCAGATGTTCCAGCATGGTGTGTGCCCCCCGGCAGCTTTCTCCATGATGCCGCAAATTTTGGCAAAAACAAGTTATCCTTTTATGACGGCTGCGCTTCCTGCGCTGTTCGGAGGCGCACAGGCGATGCGCGGTGCCAGCGGTTGAATCAGGGGGATCTGCGCCGATCTCGGAGGGAACGCAAAGGAGCTTGAAACATGGGTAAGCTGATCGACGGCAAATGGTCTTCGGAATGGTACGACACGCGCGCCACGGGGGGGGCCTTCAAGCGCGACACGTCGCGGTTTCGCAACTGGGTGACGGCGGATGGCGCGCCCGGCCCCACGGGCGAGGGCGGGTTCAAGGCCGAGAGCGGTCGCTACCATCTCTATGTCTCCTACGCCTGCCCCTGGGCGCACCGGACGCTGATCTTCCGCGCGCTGAAGGGCCTGGAGGCGCATATCGGCGTCTCCGCCGTGCATCCGGACATGCTGGACAACGGCTGGGAGTTCCGCACCGATTTCCCGGGCGCCACCGGCGACAAGCTGCACGGCGCCGAATTCATGCATCAGGTCTATACGCGCGCCGACCCGGAAGTGTCGGGCCGCGTGACGGTGCCGGTTCTGTGGGACCGCGAGCGCGAGACGATCGTGTCGAACGAAAGCGCCGAGATCATCCGCATGTTCAACTCGGCCTTCGACGGCATCACCGGCAACCAGGACGACTTTTGGCCCGAAGAGTTGCGCGACGAGATCGAGCGCATCAACGACCGGATCTACGACACGGTCAACAACGGCGTTTACAAATCCGGCTTCGCCACTTCGCAGGAAGCCTATGAGGAGGCGGTCGGGCCGCTTTTCGATTCGCTCGACTGGCTGGAGGACCATCTGGCCCGGAACCGCTACCTGCTGGGCGCGCGGCTGACCGAGGCCGACTGGCGGCTGGTCACCACGCTTTTCCGGTTCGATCCGGTCTACCACGGGCATTTCAAATGCAACCGGCGGCGGATCGTCGATTACCCGAACCTCTGGGGCTACACGCGCGAGCTCTACCAGCATCCGGGCGTGGCCGAGACCGTGCATTTCGACCACATCACGCGCCACTACCACTACAGCCACGAGACCATCAATCCGCACCGCATCGTGCCGGTCGGCCCGGACCTGGATTTCAACGCCCCGCACGGGCGCGGCTGACAACGGACTTGGAAGGAAGGGCGCGGCTTGCTAGCCTGTTCCGATGCAGTCGGGAGGGGTGCCATGCGTCACGTTCTTCTTGCCGCCGCAATCGTGGGTGTCACCACCGCATTCGCCGGATCGCCCGCCATCGCGCAAAGCTGCGGCGGGCCGTTTCCTTCGTTCGTCGAGGGGTTGAAGGCGGAAGCCGTCGCGCGCGGTCAGTCGCGCGAGACGGTCGAGCGGTTCTTCCGCACCGTGCGGCAGGATCAGGCGGTGCTGCAAAGGGACCGGTCGCAGGCGTTCTTCACCCGCCCCTTCATCGACTTCTCGCGCCAGCTCATCAGCCAGGACCGGCTGAGCCGCGGCCAGCAGATGCGCCAACAGCAGGCCGCACTGTTCGAGCGCGCGCGGCGCGAGTACGGCGTGGCGCCCTCGATGCTGCTGTCGTTCCTGGCGTTCGAGACCGATTACGGGCGGGTTCAGGGGGATTTCAACACCGCCAATGCGCTGGTCACGTTGGCGCATGATTGCCGCCGACCGGAGATCTTCCGGCCCGAGGTCTTCGCGATGATCGAGCTTTACCAGCGCGGGATGCTCGACCCGGCGACGACGACCGGCGCCTGGGCGGGCGAGATCGGGATGGTGCAGATGCTGCCCTCGGACATCCTGCGCCTGGCCGTGGACGGTGACGGCGACGGGCGGATCGACCTCAAGCGTTCGCTGCCCGACGCGGTCCTGTCGGGCGCGGCGCTGCCGCGCCATCACGGCTGGCGCGCGGGCGAGCCTTGGATGCACGAGGTGCGCATTCCGCAGGGGCTGGACCTGACACGGACCGGGCTGCGCACCCAGTTGTCCGTCGCCGAATGGCAGGGGCTGGGGGTGCAGCCGCGGCACGGCGCGCTGCCCTCGGGCAACCTGCCCGCCTCGGTGATCCTGCCGCAGGG
>SLKW01000130.1 GCA_007134405.1 Paracoccaceae bacterium | reverse complement strand
CGGTCCTGACCGGCGAAGGGGCCGACGAGCTGTTCGCGGGCTATACCTATCACCACGCCTATGTCGATGACCCCCGGGCGCTGGCCGACGAACTGACCCGCTCGCTCGGCACGATGCACAATATCAATCTGCAGCGCGTGGACCGGGTGACGATGGCCGAAAGTTTGGAGGCGCGCACGCCCTTCTTGGACCGCGAGCTGATCGATTTCGCGCAATCGATCCCCGCCAGCCTGAAGCTCTGCCGGACCGACCCCACGCGCGTCGAATCGACGGGCGCGACGACCGAGAAATGGATCCTGCGCAAGGCTTGCGCCGACCTTCTGCCGGTCGATCTGGTCTGGCGCAAGAAGGCGCAGTTCGACGAGGGGTCGGGGACGGTCGATGCCCTGGGTGACGCCTTGCGTCTGATGACCGGCCAGCCAGGCAGAGTGGACCGCGCAGCAGAGGGCGCGCTTTACGAACGGCTCCTGCGCGAGAGCTACCGCGATCCCGACCGGATCCTTGCCCAGGCCGGCACCTGGGAGGCGGGGCGCGTCCTGGCCGGCGCGTGAGGGCGGCAGCCCTGGGTCGCAGCGCGGCTCACTGGACACTGCGCTCGGCGCAAACGGCTGACGGGCCCGCCGCTTTGCCGCCTCCGGCTGGCGAGCGCACCGCCTGAATCGATCAATTTGGAACGGTTTGCGGACTGGCAGGGGCAGAGGGACTCGAACCCCCGACCCTCGGTTTTGGAGACCGATGCTCTACCAACTGAGCTATACCCCTAGGCCTGAGCGGGTGCTAT
Source organism: Paracoccaceae bacterium (assembly GCA_007134405.1). Lineage (GTDB taxonomy): Bacteria > Pseudomonadota > Alphaproteobacteria > Rhodobacterales > Rhodobacteraceae > Pararhodobacter. The sequence continues at coordinate 4,377 of SLKW01000130.1, read as the reverse complement.
GCCAGCCCCGCGCGGAAATCAAGAGGCTTCGGCGGCCATGCCCGCGGCCGGGGCGTTCCCCTCGTGTCGCTTTTGCGCGTTCACGCGTCGGCTCCACCGGACAAGCACGCGCCGCAACCTGCATGGTGCGGCCAAACAGTCGGAGAGTCGCGCCATGAAGACCCATGTGAGAGCCCTTGTCGTCGGCGGCGGTGCGGTGGGCACCGGCATCGCCTATCACCTGGCGAAAGCCGGATGGGACACGATGCTGATCGAGCGCGACGAGTTGACCTCGGGCTCGACCTGGCACGCGGCGGGGCTGCTGCCGCTCTTCAACATGGGCTACGCGACCAGCCATATCCACGACTATTCGGTCAAGTTCTACAAGACGTTGGAGGAGGAAACCGGCCTCAACCCCGGCTTCTACGTCGTCGGCAACCTGCGCATGGCCCAGACTCAGGACCGAATGGATGAATACATGCTCTATTCAACCACCGCCGACACCGTGGGCATCCCCCACGAATGGCTGACCTCCGCCCAGATCAAGGAGCGCTGGCCGCTGGTGCGTACCGAGGACCTGAAAGGCGCGATCTATCACCCGACCGACGGCTACATCAATCCGGCCGACGTGACCCAGGCGATGGCCAAGGGGGCGCGCCAGCGGGGGGTGGAGATCCACCGCCGCCTGCAGGTCGATGCCTACCGCTGGACCGGCAGCGAATGGGCCGTGACCTGCACGAAGATGGTCGAGAAGGGCGGCAACCTCGTCCCATCCGAGAAGCGGGTCGAGATCACCGCCGAGCATGTCGTCACTGCCACCGGCAACCACGCGCAGCGCACCGCCCGGCTCTTGGGCCTGAAGATCCCCGCCATCCCGGTCGAGCATCAGTACATCGTCACCGAACCCGACCCCGTCCTGCGCGACTGGCGCCGCGCCGGCAACCCCGAACACCCCGTCCTGCGCGACGCCGACGCCAAATGGTACGTGCGCGAGGAACGCGGCGGCTGGATCCTCGGCCCCTATGAGCGGAACGCCCCCGCGCGCTTCCTCTACGACGTGCCCGAGAGCTTCCGCGCCGACCTCTTCCCCCTCGACCTCGAGCGGATCGAGGAGGAGTACATGTCGATGATCCACCGCATCCCCTCCTCGGAATCCGTGGGGCTGAAGGACGACTATAACGGCCCCATCTGCTACACGCCCGACGGCAACCCGCTGCTCGGGCCCGCGCCCGGTCTGCGCAACATGTGGCTGGCCGAGGGCTTCAGCTTCGGCATCACCGCCGCCGGCGGCACCGGCCACTACCTCGCGCAACTGATGACCGCCGGCGAGGCCGAAATCGACATGGCCTCGCTCGACCCGCGCCGCTACGGCGACTGGATGACCACGGAATACGCCGCGCGCAAGAACGAGGAGGCGTATGATCACGTCTACATCCTCCACCACCCCGATGAGGAGCGCCCGGCCTGCCGGCCGCTGCGCACCGCCCCCTGTTACGACCGGGTGAAGGCGCGGGGCGCGCAGTTCGGGCAGGTGAACGGCTGGGAGCGGCCGAACTACTACGCGCCCGAAGGCTTCGACGACCACGCGTCGCGCAGCTTCCGCCGCGGCGGTTGGTGGCAATACGCGGTGGACGAAGCGAAGGCGATCCGCGAGGGTGTCGGCATGCTCGACGCGACCGCCTTCACCAAGCACCGCGTCCACGGCCCCGGCGCCACGGCCTTCCTGGACTGGTTCACCTGCAACAAGTTGCCGAAGGTGGGCCGCATCAACCTCACCTACGCGCTGACCGGGGCAGGCACCGTGCGCACCGAATACACCATCGTCCGGCTGGCCGAGGACGACTACTACCTCGTCTCCGCCGGCGCCTGGACGGCTTATGACGGCGACTTCCTGCGCAAGGCGGCCGAGGATTTCGAGACGCGAGAGGGCGCCCGTCTCGACATCCACGACGTCACCACGCAATGGGGCGTCTTCGCCGTCGCCGGACCGAAATCGCGCGAGCTCCTGAACCCGCTCGTCCGTGACGCCGAGCCGGCCACGGTGCTCTCGAACAAGCGCTTCCCCTGGCTCTCGTACCGCCGCATAGAGCTCGGCATGGTCCCCGTCCGCGCCGTTCGCGTCGCCTATACGGGCGAACTCGGCTGGGAACTCCACCACCCGATCGAGATGCAGAACCACCTCTTCGACCAGCTCATGGCGGCGGGCGAGGGTGTGGGGCTCAAGCTCGTCGGCGCCCGTGCCCAGAACTGGCTGCGGCAGGAAAAGAGCTACCGTGCGTTCGGCACCGAACTGGGCCGCGACGCGACGCCGCTGGAGGCCGACCTGCCGCGCTTCGTGGACCTGTCGAAGGACTTCCACGGCAAGGCGGCGATGCAGGAAACCGGCATCCGCGCCAAATGCGTGACGCTCCTGATCGACGGCCCGCCAGACGCCGATCCCTGGGGGCGCGAGGCGCTCTATGCGGGCGAGCAGAAGGTCGGCCGCCTGACCTCGGGCGGCTATTCGGTCGCGTTTGGCAAGCAGATCGGAATGGGCTACGTCCACCCCGACCACGCCGCCCCCGGCACCAAGCTCAAGCTCCGCATGCTGCGCGAGCTCTGGGACGCCGAGGTGACCGAGGACAGCCCCTACGATCCGCAGAACGCGCGCATCCGCGTCGACGGCTGACCGGGCCAATCGGGCGGTGGCGCGCAAACCCGGCGCCGCCCCACCCGGACCCACACCAGTCAGGCCGCGACCGGCACCTCCAGCGCGATCCTGAAGCCGGGCGCCTCGGTCACCGCGATCCTGCCGCCCCATTTCGTCTCGACCAGCGCCGCGATAAGCTTCGAGCCGAAGCCGGAGCCCGCCGCCGCCCGCGCGCCGCCCGGCTGCGGGTCGTCCCAGACGAAGCGGAAGACGCGCACGCCCTCCGGGCCCGTCTCGTAGCTCCAGCTGAGGCTCACCTTGCCGCCCTTGCCGCCCAGCGTGCCGTATTTCGTCGAATTCGTCGCCAGCTCGTGCATCACGAGCCCCAGGTCGAAACACAGCTCCGGCGGCAGCAAGACGTCGCGCCCCCGGGTCTCGATCTGGCTGCAGAAGGGCTTCAACGTCTCCTCGAGCAGCTCGGGAAACCGCGTCAGCGCCCACCCGCCCCGCGCCACCACGTAGTTCGAACTCGCCAGTGCGCGCAGCCGCTCGTTGAACGCGGCGCGCGCGGCATCGACATCCGTGCTGCCGCCGAAGGTCTGGGTGGCGATGCTGCTGACCAGTTGCAGCATGTTGCCGGCGCGATGCGCCATCTCGCGCACCAGCAGCGTCTGGTGCCTCGCCGCCGCCTCCTGCCGGGCCGCGCCCGCGACGATATTGGCCAGCGACAGGAGGAACTCGGCGTCGGTCGGGTCGAACGCCCGGATGTCGCGCGCATGGATGCCGAAGACACCGAAGGGGCGCGACGTGACGCCGGGAATGATGACCGAAATGCCGCTCCGCACCTTGTGGTCGTGCAGCAGCTGCGGCCCGTCGAAGCGCGTCTCCGTGAGCTGGTCGGTCACGATGACCGGCTCCGAGGCCAGCAGCGTATACCCCGCCTGCGAGGCGCGCTCGATCCCGACCTCGGCACGGCCCACCAGCCCCTCGGCCCAGCCGAGCCCCGCGCGCAGGACCAGATGCTCGCCCGATTCGGCGAATTCCAGGATCTTCGTCAGCGGCACGCTCAGGACCTCGGCAGCGATGCGCACCGCTTCGTCCAGCACCACCTGCAACCTGTCCTGATGCAAGGCGCAGGATCCGAAGCGCGCGATCGCGTGCTGCTGCTTCAGCCGTCGCTGCAACTGCTGCTCGCCGCGCACGCGGTCCGACACGTCAAGGCAGACCCCGGTCAGATAGCGCGCGCCATCCGGCCCGGTCGTCACCCCGCCGCGGGTCTCGATCCACAACTCGCCCGCCGCCCCGCGCGGCGCCGTGCGATAGATGGCGCGGTAGGGCGCGCCGGTTTCGACGCTTGTCCGGATCGCCCGCCACACGCTGACCGCGTCGTCGGGATGCAGGTCGCGCTGAAAACTCGCCAGCGTGCCGTCGAACGACCCCGGCGGCAGGTCGTGCACCGCCTCCAGGTTGCGGGTCCATTCCAGAGCGTCGCTGTCGATGCGCCAGCGCCAGATCCCGGCCTCGCCCAGGCGAAGGCCCTCCTCCAGCGCCTCTGGCGCCGAGAGAAACGGGATCAGGGCGCTCCGGCCCTCATTATCGTCCATCATCGGCGTCCGGCCTCGGTCTGCGTTCGGGCGCTGTCACGCTGTCCGCATTCCGTTCGTGCCGCAAGACAAATGTCAAGCCGCCGCCGCACGTCGCAGCAGCTTTCGACACCAACGGTCACGCGCGGCCACACCTCCCGCCTCGCCGTGCCGAAGCCTTGTTAT
>SLKW01000241.1 GCA_007134405.1 Paracoccaceae bacterium | reverse complement strand
TGCGCCCGGCCGACGCCGCCCCCGCGGCAGACACGGCGCCGGCGCTTCTCGATTGATCCCATGACACCGCGGGCGCTGGCCGCGCTGCACGCCCGCTGCTTCGAGCCACCGCTCGCCTGGAGCGCGGACAGCATCGAGGGCTTGTTGCGCAGCCCCGGGGTCACATTGCTTGCCGAAGGTCATTCCGCCTTCGCGCTCGTCCGGATCGTGGCGGACGAGGCGGAGTTGCTGACCATCGCGACCGATCCTGGTTTTCGGCGGCAGGGCCTGGGGCGGCTGTTGATGGATCGGATTGAGCGACATGCGCGCAGTCACGGCGCAAGGGTGGTGCATCTCGAACTGGCCGAAGACAATTCCGCGGCGCTCGCGCTTTATCTTGCCTGCGGATTTGCACCGGTCGGTCGGCGTCCCGGATATTTCCGCAATCGTTTCGGACACCCAGTCGACGCCCTCTTGCTCAGTCGCACGTTGCCACGCGCGTGAGTGCCGGCCATGCGCCCGTCGTTCGACCTCTTCCCGCCTTGGTGACCATTTCGCCCTTGACGGAATACGTCCCGATAACCCTAGATCGAGCGCATGGCCTTGGCCCAACGATCACTTCGGTCCGGCGCGAAAGTGTCCGGCCGCAACCGGGAGAGACTGAATGAAACTGACTGCCCGACTGCTTGCTGCGACAGCCGCGCTGGCGCTTTCCGCCGGTGCCGCGTCTGCCGATCCCGCCGTCGTCTACGACCTGGGCGGCAAGTTCGACAAATCGTTTAACGAGGCGGCGTACACCGGCGCCGAACGCTGGGCCGAGGAGACCGGCGGCAGCTACCGCGACATCGAGATGCAGTCCGAAGCGCAGCGCGAACAGGCACTGCGCCGCCTGGCCGAGGGGGGCTCGAACCCGATCGTCATGACGGGCTTCGCATTCATGTCAGTCCTGGAAGAGATTGCGCCCGACTATCCCGACACGACTTTCGTCATCATCGATGGTGTCGTGGACGAGCCGAATGTACGCTCGGTCGTCTTTACCGAACATGAAGGATCCTACCTCGTCGGCAAGCTCGCCGCGATGGCCTCGGAAAGCGGGGTGGTGGGGTTTGTCGGCGGCATGGACATCCCGCTCATCCGGCGCTTCGGCTGCGGCTATGCCCAGGGCGTCATGGATACCAACCCCGATGCACAGGTCATCATCAATTTCACCGGCACGACGCCCGCGGCCTGGAACGACCCGGTTCGGGGTGGAGAGATCACACAGGCTCAGATCAGCCAGGGCGCCGACGTGGTCTATGCGGCGGCGGGCGGAACGGGCGTGGGCGTTCTGCAAACCGCTGCGGATGCCGACATCCTGTCGATCGGCGTCGATTCGAACCAGAACCACCTGCACCCCGGCCAGGTGCTGACATCGATGCTCAAGCGCGTGGATAACGCCGTCTATGACGCGATGATGGAGGGGCCGGAGCTCGAGACCGGCGTCCAGACGATGGATCTGGCCGCTGGCGGGGTCGGCTGGGCGCTCGACGAGCACAACGAGGATCTCATCACCGACGAGATGCGCGCCGCGATGGAAGAGGCCGAAGAAAAGATCATCTCAGGCGAAATCGAGGTGCATGACTACATGTCCGACGATTCCTGCCCCGTCGCAGGCTTCTGAGGCCGCCCGGGCGATGAGCGCCGACACCACTGGGGAACGGCGGGCAGCCGCCGTTCCCGCCATCGAACTTCGCGGCATTTCCAAGTCCTTCGGACCGGTGCAGGCCAACAAGGACATCGGCATTCGGGTCACGAAAGGCACGATCCACGGAATCATCGGCGAGAACGGGGCCGGCAAGTCGACGCTGATGTCGATCCTTTACGGCTTTTACGCGGCCGATGCGGGCGAGATCCTCATCGATGGAAAGAAGGTCGAAATCACCGACAGCCTGGCGGCGATCCGCGCCGGCATTGGCATGGTCTTCCAGCATTTCAAGCTGGTCGAGAATTTCACGGTGCTCGAGAACGTCATCCTCGGCGCCGAGGACAGCGCTCTGCTACGCCCCTCGCTTTCCCGTGCGCGCCGGCTGCTCAGGGACCTGGCGCGCGAATACGAGTTGCAGGTAGACCCGGATGCGTTGATCGAGGAACTGAGCGTCGGTCACCAGCAACGCGTCGAGATCCTGAAGGCGCTGTATCGCGAAGCGAGCATCCTGATCCTGGACGAGCCGACGGGCGTGCTGACCCCGGCCGAGGCCGACCACCTGTTCCGCATCCTGCGCGGGCTCAGGGACGAGGGAAAGACGATCATTCTCATCACGCACAAGCTGCGAGAGATCATGGAGGTGACGGACGAGGTCAGCGTCATGCGTCGCGGCGAGATGGTCGCAACGCTGCAAACCGCGAACACAACCCCCGCCGAACTGGCCGAGTTGATGGTCGGGCGCAAGGTTCTTTTGCGGGTGGAGAAAGCCCCGGCGAACCCCGGTCCGGTGGTGCTGCAGGCGCGCGGCCTGCGCGTCGTGGACCGTTTCGGCGTGGAACGGCTGCGTGGAATCGACCTCGATATCCGCGCCGGAGAGATCCTCGGCATCGCCGGTGTGGCCGGCAACGGGCAGTCGGAACTGCTGGAAGTGCTTGCCGGCATGATCCCGGGCGAGGGCATGGTTACGATGAAGGACCACACGCTCGACCTTGGCCTGCGCCGCGACGACGCCCATACCCGCCGCAGCAACTCCATCGCGCATGTGCACGAGAACCGCCATCGCTGCGGGCTGGTGCTCAACTTCATGGCCTGGGAAAACATCGCCTTCGGTTATCACCACGCGCCGGAATACCAGAAGAACGCGCTCCTGATGGACAATGCCGCCATCCTCAAGGATGCGCGCGGCAAGATGGAACGTTTCGACGTCCGCCCGCCCAACCCGATGCTGACCGCCGAGAGTTTTTCGGGCGGGAACCAGCAGAAGCTCGTGCTTGCGCGCGAGATGGAGCGCAACCCAGACCTTCTACTTGTGGGTCAGCCCACCCGTGGCGTTGATATCGGCGCGATCGAGTTCATCCACCAGCAACTCATCGCGTTGCGTGACCAGGGCAAGGCCATCCTGCTGGTATCGGTTGAACTCGACGAGATCCTGTCGCTTTCCGACCGGATCGCGGTGATGTTCGACGGGCGCATCATGGGCGAGCGGATGCCCGACCAGACCGATGCGCGCGAATTGGGCCTGCTGATGGCCGGTGTGCGGGGGTCGGCGGCATGAGCGCGCGCCGGCTGCCGCATTGGGCGGATGTCACGCTCGTTCCGCTGATCTCGCTGATCATCGCCTTCCTGATCTCTGCCCTGGTGATCCTCGCGATCGGCGAAGACCCGTGGGAAGCGACCCGCCTGATGGTGCAGGGCGCGCTCGGCTCAACCTACGGCTGGGGTTACACGCTTTACTACACCACCAACTTTCTGCTGACCGGGCTTGCCGTCTCCATCGCCTTCCAGGCGCGGCTTTTCAACATCGGGGGCGAAGGTCAGGCCCTGCTCGGGGGGCTCGGCGTTGCGCTGGTCCTGCTGTTCGTCCCCTGGCCCAACTGGTGGACGGCGATCATCGCCGCGCTCTTCGCCTCGGCGCTGTTCGGCGCGGCCTGGGCGGCGATCCCGGGCTATCTGCAGGCCAAGCGCGGCAGCCATATCGTGATCACCACGATCATGTTCAACTTCATCGCGTTCTCGCTTCTCAACTACCTGCTCAGCCATGTCCTCCGCCCGGCCGGTTCGATGGATCCGGCGACGGCGAGGTTCTCGCGCGACATTCGCCTTCCCCGCCTCGCCGATATCCTTGAGCCCATCGGGATCGAATTCTCCCGCTCGGGCCCGGCGAACGTGATGCTGTTCATCGCGCTTTTCGCCTGTTTCCTTGCCTGGGTGATGCTCTGGCGCACACGGCTCGGCTTTTCCATCCGCGCCTTCGGTCAGAGCGAACCCGCGGCCCACTACGCCGGGATCTCGAGCGTCAAGATCATCATGCTGACCATGCTGATCTCGGGTGCGCTGGCCGGCATGATGGCGGTGAATTCGGTGATGGGCGGGCCGCAAAGGCTGGTGATGAACGCGGTCGAGGGGGCGGGTTTCATTGGCATCGCGGTGGCGCTGATGGGCCGCTCGCACCCCTTCGGCATCATTCCGGCGGCGCTTCTGTTCGGCTTTCTCTTCCAGGGGGGCTCGGAACTGGCCATCGAAACCTCGATCCCGCGCGAGATGATCGTCATCATCCAGGCTCTGGTGATCCTGTTCACCGGTGCGCTCGACAACATGGTGCGCGCGCCGCTGACGGCGCTCTTCCTGGCGGCGCGGGGGCGGCGTTGATGGATCTCGCCACTGTCGTCCAGATCCTCGACTCGACGCTTCGGCTGGCGACACCTTTGCTGTTTGCGTGCCTCGCCGGGCTCTTTTCGGAACGCGCCGGCATCTTCGACATCGGCCTGGAAGGCAAGCTCCTGATCTCGGCCTTCTTTTCGGCCGCCTACGCACATTACACGGGCTCGGCCTGGGTCGGGCTCGGCGTCGGCATCCTCTCGGCGGTGGTCTTCTCGCTCATCCACGGCATCGCCTCGATCACCTTCCGCGGCAACCAGCTCATCTCGGGTGTTGCGCTCAATTTCCTCGCCGCGGGGATGACCGTGGTCGTGGCGCAAAGCTGGTTCGCCCAGGGCGGCCGGACGCCGTCCCTGATGGGCGAGGCACGGTTCCAGCGGCTTGAGTTGCCTTTCGCCCAGGCGCTGGCCGATGTGCCGGTCCTCGGCCCCGTCTACAGCCAGATCCTCTCGGGCCACTCGATCCTCGTCTACCTCGGACTTCTGACCGTGCCCTTCACATGGTGGCTCTTGTACCGGTCCCGTTTCGGACTGCGGCTCAGGGCCGTGGGCGAGAACCCGGCTGCGGTGGACACGGCTGGCGTTTCGGTCGTGCGTCTTCGCTATGCTGCGGTGATCATCTGCGGCGTGCTGTGCGGGATCGGCGGGGCGTATCTGGCGACGTCCCTTTCCGCCGGCTTCGTCAAGGACATGAGCGCCGGGCGCGGCTTCATCGCGCTCGCCGCGCTGATCTTCGCCAAATGGCGCCCCTGGCACGCGCTGGGCGCGGTCCTGCTGTTCGGCATGCTCGAGGCCATCGCCAACCGCTACCCCAGCCTCGATCTGGGCATCGTCACCCTTCCGGGGCAGTTCATGTCCGCCC
>SLKW01000257.1 GCA_007134405.1 Paracoccaceae bacterium | reverse complement strand
CCAGTGCTGAGGATCGCGGTTTCAGCCAAGGCCGCACGGATCGCCACGCGTTCGGCATCGAAGCGCGACGGGTGCAGGCCAAGGTCGATCGACCAGACACGTCCGCCCGAGGTCGAAACGCGGGTGACGACTTCGGGTATCGCGCTGCGTCCGGCGATCTCGGGGTCGGCGTCCACCGTGTCCGCGGTGGTCAGAAGGATAAGACCTTCGGTGGCGGTGGCCGCCCGGCTCGCAACCTCGGCGAGGGGGGCCTCGTTGCGCCACAGGATCTGCGCGGCCGCGGCCTCTTCCGGCATGGCGGCGGAGAGATCGGCTGGCGCCGTGGCTGTCAGACTGGCAAGTTCCGACGGTTCGGGCAGTGGTGTCCCTGCGGTATCCGACGCTTCGGCGACAACTGCATCGATGGCGTCACTCTCGACATCGGGTGCGGCAAGATCGGGCCGGGGTTCGGCGCCAGCTGCCGCTAGCTCGGTTTCAAGCTGGACTTCGTTACCTGCATGCGCTTCCTGTGCAAGCTCGGCGGGGCCCTCCTGGGGGTCGGTCAGCGCGGCGAATGTGTCGGCATCGATGACCTGGAAACCTGCCGCTTCGGCACTGGCCAGTTCTGTTTCGTCTTCCTCCGCCATTTCGGCCGCCACCTCCGTGGTCGGCGCATCCGACGTTTCCGGGCGCGGGGTAGGCGCCAGCGAACGATCGGGCGCGGCGGTCAATGCAAGTTGCACCGCTTCCTCGGTCACGATCATCTCCTCGACCGGCTGGTTGGCGGAGGAGAGCGCCTCGTTGATGCTGTTCTGCAGGCTGGCGATCAGCTCCTCGGGCACATCGGGCAGGTCGGCGCCCGGGCGGCGCTGCGGAATCAGGCTGCGCGATGGAGCGGGCTGCATGCGGACCACGCGCGCCGCACTCTGCCCGCTGCCGCTTGGGCCTTCCGCCACGACGGCCGGCGGGGTGCGGGAATAATCCGGCGGCGACGGCCGGCGCACCGCAACCTGGGCCGGCGCCTGCCGGAATCCGCGGTCCATGAGTTCCACGATGCGTTGGTGCCGATCAATGGTCGAGCGCCCGCCGAAGACCACGACAATGATGCGCTTGCCGCCGCGTTCGGCCGAGGCGGCGAGGTTGTATCCCGCCGCGCGCGTAAAACCGGTCTTGATCCCGTCGGCGCCGCGATAGCCGTCGAGGAAGCGCCAGTTCGTGTTGCGCACATGGCCGACACCGGCATGTTCGGAGCGGCGCGAAAAGAGGTTATAGTATTGCGGGTAGTCGAAGAAGATCTGGCGCGACAGGATCGCCATATCGCGGGCGCTGGACAGATGACCTGCCTGCGTCAGGCCGTGGGCGTTGCGGAAGGTCGTCTGTGTCATGCCGATAGCCGCGGCGGTCCGGTTCATCCGCGCCGCGAACGCCTCGACCGAGCCTTCGATCCCCTCGGCAATGGCCGTCGCAGCATCGTTGCCCGAGCGCAAGGCAGCACCGCGGATCAGGTAGCGCAGGGCGATTCGCTGCCCGGCGCGCAGTCCCAGCCGCGATGGCACCTCGGCAGCCGCCCGTCGGCTGACGGTGATCTGGGTATCAAGCGAGATTTCGCCCCTTTGCACCGCCTCGAACGCGACGTAGAGCGTCATCATCTTGGTCAGTGATGCCGGGTGCAGCCGCGTGCGGTCGTTGACCGAATGGAGGATCTCGCCGCTGCGCGCGTCCATGACGACCGCCGCGAAAGGCGCGGCCTCCGTGCGCTGGGGCGACATGACCGCGACCAAGAGCCAGAGCATCGCAAAGGCCACGAAGTCGCCAGAACGAAACGAACGCCGGAAGTGCGCTGCCACCTTACCTGTCCTCGCCTCTAGTGCCCGATCAAATTTGCAGGGCTTTTTATTGAAATCACGTTACCATAACACCGCGCGCCGGAAAAGCGCAGAAATTCAAGGTGTTTGATCGCTTTTCTCAGCATTTACCAGATGTTGCGGATTCCATGAGGGCCTTTCCAACATGCGGTGCTCAACCGTTGCGCGAATCGGGGGCTCAGCGTTCCGAGCCGATCAGAGCAATTCTTGCTTAGACTCAGTGCAGGTCGCAATATTGGTTCAAGGAGGGCGCATGCGTGATGCATCGACAGAGCGGCTCCCGGTGTTCCGGGTTGAGGGCGTGACGCGGATTTTCCGCACGGGCACGGTCGAGGTGCATGCGCTGCGAGGGGTCGATATACAAATCGCCGAGGGCGAGATGATCGTGCTTCTCGGTGCCTCGGGGTCGGGGAAGTCGACACTCTTGAACATCCTCGGCGGACTCGACCTGCCGACCGAAGGGCGGGTCTACTTTCGCGACAGCGATCTGACCCGTGCAAGCGATGCCCGTCTAACCGCGTTCCGGCGCGACCATGTCGGCTTCGTCTTTCAGTTCTACAACCTCGTCCCGAGTTTGAGCGCCCGCGAGAACGTTGCGCTCGTCACCGAGATTTCCAGAAATCCGATGTCGCCCGAGGAGGCGCTGGAGCGCGTTGGCCTGAAGCACAGGATGGACCATTTTCCGGCCGAGCTGTCGGGTGGTGAGCAGCAGCGGGTGGCGATCGCACGGGCCATCGCCAAGCGGCCAGAGGTGCTGCTGTGTGACGAACCGACCGGCGCGCTCGACAGCAAGACGGGCATCCAGGTGCTCGAAGCGCTCGATCAGGTCAATCGCGACCTCGGAACTGCGACAATCCTGATCACGCATAACGCAGATATCCAGCGCATTGCGGAGCGTGTCGTGGTGCTAGCCGACGGCAAGATCGTCCGGGATGAGCGCAACGCGGACCGCATCGCGCCCGCCGAGGTGTCCTGGTGAGGGCGCTGGACCGCAAGCTGTTGCGCGATCTGCGCCAGATCTGGGCGCAAACGCTTGCCATCGCGCTCGTGCTCGGTTGCGGGATCATGCTGATGGTCGGCGCGCAAGGCACGCAACGCTCGCTCGAACAGACACGCGCCGCCTATTACGAACGCTTCCGCTTTGCCGAAATCTTTGCGCAGGCCAGTCGCGCGCCCCGGGCGCTTCTGGCCAAGATCGAGGCCATCGACGGTGTTGCCCGTGCCGAAGGGCGCATCACCTTCAACGCCGTTCTCGACATCGCGGGGATGGACGAACCCGCGACCGCACAGGTGCTGTCGCTCCCGGCCGATGGTGCGCCCATCCTGAACGTCCCGCTTCTGCGTACCGGTCGCATGCCCGATCCGGACCGCCCCGAGGAGGTGCTGATCAACGAACCCTTCGGCGAGGCGCATGACCTGGTGCCAGGCAGCCGCTTTGCCGGGATCTTCGATGGGCAGTTGCGCGAGCTCACCGTCGCGGGCTGGGTACTATCGCCGGAATTCGTCTACACGCTGGCGCCGGGCGCAGTGATGCCCGATGACCGGCGCTTCGGCCTTATCTGGATGAGCGAGGCCGCCGCGGCCAGTGCAAGCGGAATGCAGGCGGCGATGAACGATATTGCCCTCACGCTCACCCGTGATGCCGACGCGCGTGCCGTGATCGCTGCGCTCGATCGCCTGCTCGACCCATATGGCGGCACCGGAGCCTATGGGCGCGACCGGCAAGGCTCGCATTCCTTTCTCGACAGCGAACTCGAGCAGCTCGGCGGCCTGGCACGCTTCATGCCGCCGGTCTTCCTGATCGTCGCCGCTTTCCTGGTCAACATGGTTCTAGGCCGCTTGATCGCCATCGAACGGCCGCAGATCGGGCTGATGCGCGCGGTGGGCTACACGCGGTCCGAGGTGGCTGCGCATTACCTCAAGCTGGCGGCGTTGATCGGGGTGCTTGGCGTCGTCATCGGCTGGCTCGCAGGTTGGTGGATCGGCAACGCGATGCTCGCGCTTTATGGCGAATTCTTCCGCTTTCCCTTCATTCTGCGCGACCCCAGCGCCGCCGCCGTCGCGGTGTCCGCCGCCCTGGGCCTCGCGGCGGTGCTTCTGGGCGCGATGCGCGCCGTCCTCGCCGCGCTCCGCCTGCCGCCCGCCGAGGCGATGTCGCCGCCGTCCCCGCCGGTCTTCACCCGCGGCTGGCTGGACAAGCTTCTGGCGGCGATCCGCCTGCGCCAGACTACGATGATGATCTTCCGGTCGATCATCCGCTGGCCGGGGCGTGCGGCGATCACGCTTTTCGGCGTCTCGGCCTCGGTCGCGGTGCTGGTCGCCTCCTACTTCCTCTTCGACGCGATGGAGGTGGTGACCGACCGCACCTTCGGGCAGGGAAACCGCCAGCAGATCACCCTGACGCTCAACCAGGCCCAGCCGCTTGCGGTGCTCGACGACGCGCTGGCGCTGCCCGGCGTGCGCGCGGTCGAGGGCGCGTATGCCGTGCCGGTCCGCCTGGTCAACGGCCATCGCGACCGGCTCAGCGCGCTTCAGGGCCATTTCGAGGGCGCCGAGCTCGCGCGCCTGATGGACGATATCGCCGGCGCCGTCGATCTGCCGGCCGAGGGCGTGGTCCTGCCCGCGCTGCTCGCGCGCGCGCTCGGCGTTTCCCCGGGAGAAACGATCCGCATCGAGCTTCTGGCAGCCCCGCGCGAGGTGCTGGACCTGCCGGTCGCCGCCATCGTCCACCAGAGCCTCGGGGGCGAGGCACACATCGCCGCCCCGGCGCTCTTTTCGGCGCTGCGCATCGCGCCGCAGGTCAACCAGGTCCATCTGCTGATCGACGAAGACCAGCGCGCCGCCCTCAACGCGCAGATCAAGCGCACGCCCGCGGTCGCCGGTCTCGCCGACTGGGCCGAGGTGCGCCGCCAGTTCGACGAGACCATGGCCGAGAACCTGCTGACGATGGTGGCGATCTACACGATCATCGGCGTGCTGATCGCGATCGGGGTGGTCTACAACGCCGCCCGCATCCAGCTTTCCGAACGCAGCCACGAACTGGCCAGCTTGCGCGTCATGGGCTTCAGCCGCGCCGAGGTTGGCTTCGTGCTGGTGGGCGAGATGATGCTGCTCACACTGCTGGCGGTGCCGCTGGGCTGGGTGCTGGGCGGCTGGTTCGCCGCCGGCATGGTCGAGGCGATCTCGACCGATGTGGTACAATTGCCCTATGTTGTCTCGCGCCGCACCTATGCGGCGGCGGCGGCGGCGGTGGTCCTGGCGAGCCTTGCCGCGGCGCTTCTGGTGCGCCGCCGGCTCGACCGGGTGGATCTGAACACGGCGCTGAAGGCGCGGCAATAAGGGGT
>SLKW01000425.1 GCA_007134405.1 Paracoccaceae bacterium | reverse complement strand
GTATCCTCGAACACATGCACGGGCGAGATCATCCCCTCCATGCTCAGCCCGACCCCGATGGGCGCGCCGGAATAGTCCACGCCCCCGGTCAGGAAGGGCCAGCCGTAGTTGTTTCCGGCCTCGACCAGGTTGATCTCGTCGCCGCCCTCGGGGCCATGATCGACCGCCCAGACCTCGTTCGTGGTGGGATGCACGGCCAGCGCTTGTATGTTCCGATGACCGATCGAGTAGATATAGGGATCGGACTCGCCGTTCTCGTCCTCGACCTCGAAGCTGGGATTGTCGTCATGCGCCGCGCCCTGGTCGGTCATCCGCAGGATGGCGCCGGCCTGGTCGGCCGCGTCCTGCGCGCGCTCAAGGTTGCGCCGCTCGCCGATCGACAGGAACAGCGTGCCGTCCGGCTGAAAGGCCATCCGCCCGCCGAAATGCAGGCCGCTCGAATCCTGGTCCTCTTCCTTCATCACGAAGATGTCCTCGACATCCGAAAACTCCACGCCATTCTCGCCCTCGCTGACCGTGCCGCGCACCACCACCAGCGCCGCGCCGTGATCGGTCATGCGAGAATAGCTGACATAGGCGTATCCGTTGTCGTCGAAGTCGGGATGCAGCTGGATGTCGAACATGCCCGACTGGCTGCGCGGCGTCTCGCCCTCGAAATGAAACAGGTCCTCGGCCTCCCAGATCGGGTCCGACATCTCGCCGTCGCGCGTGCCGGCGCGCAACGTGCCCTCGTCGCGCTCGGTCACCAGAAACCGGTCATCGGAAATGAAGGCCAGCGCCCAAGGATGCGTAAGCCCCTCGTAAACTGTCTGCAGCTCGAGCGTATAGGCCTCGGCCTCGACACTCGTTTCGTCTGCAAGCGCGGGCGCCGCAGCCAACAAAACAAGGGGCGACGCGAGCGCTAGGCGGGAAACGTGGGACATCTCGATCTCCGTTCGGGCTGTTTGGGTTCGTCAAGGCAACGCACCCGGCCCGCGATCGTTCCCCCGCGACCGGCGCAGTGCGGCACGCGACAATGGGCGCCGGAAACCGATCTTCTGCCCATTCCCTCGACCAACACGGCGGCGCCATATGCCCGCCACCGGCCAACGCGGCGGGATCGGTTGAAATCACCCCCCGGATACCCCAGATATGGCGGGAACCGGGCCCTTCCTTACAGCATCTCCGGGCCCGCGAGATCATCGAGGAACCGAATGACCGCAGAACTCAACGCCTATCCCGTCCTGCCGCTGCGCGACATGGTGGTCTTTCCGCACATGATCGTGCCGCTCTTCGTGGGACGCGAAAAGTCGGTGCGCGCGCTGGAAGCGGTGATGCGCGACGACAAGCCGATCCTGCTGACGACGCAGATCGACCATGCCGCCGAGGATCCCGGCTTCGACGGGATGTATCGCATCGGCGTGCTGGCCAACGTGCTGCAATTGTTGAAACTGCCGGACGGTACCGTGAAGGTGCTGGTCGAAGGGCGCTCGCGCGTCACGATCACCGAATTCGTCGAAAACGAGGCGCATTTCGAAGCGCAGGCCGAGCCGCTGGAGGAAATCCCCGGCAATCCCCAGGCCGTGGCCGCGCTGGTTCGTTCCGTCGCCGACGATTTCGAGCGCTACGCCAAGATCAAGCGCAACATCCCCGAAGAGGCGCTGACCGCGGTTTCCGAAGCCGACGAGCCCGGAAAGCTTGCTGACCTCGCCGCAGGCCATCTGGGCGTCGATGTGCCGCGCAAGCAGGAACTTCTTGAAACGCTCGACATCGCCGAGCGCCTGGAGAAGGTCTATGGGCTGATGCAGGGCGAGATTTCGGTCCTGCAGGTCGAACGCAAGATCAAGTCCCGCGTGAAAAGCCAGATGGAGCGCACCCAGCGCGAATACTATCTGAACGAGCAAATGAAGGCGATCCAGAAGGAGCTGGGCGAAGGCGAGGACGGCCAGAACGAAGTCGCCGAGCTGGAAGAGCGCATCAAGAAGACCAAGTTTTCAAAGGAAGCGCGCGAGAAGGCCGAGGCCGAGCTGAAGAAGCTGAAGTCGATGTCGCCGATGTCGGCCGAGGCAACGGTCGTGCGCAACTACCTCGACTGGCTCCTGAACATCCCCTGGAACACGAAAAGCCGGGTCAAGAAGGATCTTAACCGCGCGCAAGATGTGCTCGACGCTGATCACTACAGCCTGGAAAAGGTCAAGGAGCGGATCGTCGAGTATCTCGCGGTTCAATCGCGCAGCAAGAAGCTGCGCGGCCCAATCCTGTGCCTCGTCGGCCCGCCGGGCGTGGGCAAGACCAGCCTGGGCAAGTCGGTGGCGCGCGCCACGGGGCGCGAGTTCATCCGCATCAGCCTGGGCGGGGTGCGCGACGAGAGCGAGATCCGCGGCCACCGCCGGACCTATATCGGCTCGATGCCCGGCAAGATCATCCAGTCGATGAAGAAGGCCAAGACCAGCAATCCGCTGATCCTGCTCGACGAGATCGACAAGCTGGGCCACGACTTCCGCGGCGATCCGTCCTCGGCGCTGCTCGAGGTGCTGGACCCCGAGCAGAACAACACCTTCGTCGACCACTATCTGGAGGTCGAGTACGACCTGTCGGACGTGATGTTCATCACCACGGCCAACAGCTACAACATGCCCGGCCCGCTGCTCGACCGGATGGAGATCATCCCGCTCGCCGGCTACACCGAGGACGAAAAGGCCGAGATCGCCAAGCGCCACCTGATGCCGAAGGCGATCAAGAACCACGGTCTGAAGAAGGGCGAGCTGACGCTCACCGACGAAGGGCTGCTGGCGGTCATCCGCAACTACACGCGCGAGGCCGGGGTGCGGAACCTGGAGCGCGAGCTTTCGAAGCTGGCGCGCAAGGCGGTTACGCGGATCCTGAAGGAAGGCGAGAAGCAGGTCACCGTCACCAAGGCGAACGTGGCCGATTTTCTGGGCGTGCCGCGCCACAAGTTCGGCCTGGCCGAGAAGGAGGACCTGGTGGGCGTCGTCACGGGCCTTGCCTGGACGCAGGTCGGCGGCGATCTGTTGCAGATCGAGGCGCTGAAGCTGCCCGGCAAGGGCCGGATGAAGACCACCGGCAAGCTGGGCGACGTGATGAAGGAATCGATCGACGCCGCCAACTCCTTCGTGCGCTCGATCGCGCCCGACATCGGGGTGAAGCCGCCGCATTTCGATACGCTGGACATCCACGTCCACGTCCCGGAAGGCGCGACGCCCAAGGACGGGCCCTCGGCCGGGGTGGCGATGGTGACCTCCATCGTCTCGGTGATGACCGGCATTCCGGTGCGCAAGGACATCGCCATGACCGGCGAGGTGACCCTGCGCGGCAACATCCTGCAGATCGGCGGGCTGAAGGAAAAGCTGCTCGCCGCGCTGAGGGGTGGGATCAAGACGGTGCTGATCCCCGAAGACAACGCCAAGGACCTGCCCGAGATCCCCGCCAACGTGAAGGAGGGGCTGGAGATCATCCCCGTCGCGCACGTGCGCGAGGTTCTCAAGCACGCGCTCGTCCGTGCGCCCGAACCCATCGTCTGGGATGAGGCCGCGGAAGAAGCCGCGCGCGCCACCCGCGCGGCCGCACGCGGCAAGGAGGGCAACGGCGCCACCGCCCACTAAGCGCGCCGACTTGGAACAGCTGAAAGGCGCGCCTCGCGGCGCGCCTTTTCATCTTTCGCCCCTCTTGCGCGGCTCTGTCGCGGGGGATACATAGCCGCCTGAAGGGGCGATTAGCTCAGTGGTAGAGCGCTTCGTTCACATCGAAGATGTCGGCGGTTCAAATCCGTCATCGCCCACCATCCCCTTTCCCTGACCGATCCGGGCTCCTTTGACTGCCATGCGGCGCGGATTGTCGCGCCAAAGTTGCATCGGTTGCCTTCACCACGACTTGGACCCTTGGCGTGGGTCGCGACCTTGGCGTATAGGTCGGGTCATGTCGACCGCCCCTTTCATGCCCGAAGCCGAAGCCGCGCATCTGATCGAGCGCTACCGCGACGCGCGCGTGATCCTGGAATACGGCTCCGGGGGTTCGACCCGCATCGCAAGTCAGATGCCCGGAAAGCTGATCCTGAGCGTCGAAAGCGACCGGGCGTGGACGCGCGATCTGCGCCGAGAAATCGTGCAATCCGAGCCGCGCTCGCAGGTCATCCTTCATCACGTCGATATCGGACCCACCGGTGCCTGGGGTCGGGCCCGAGACGATCGTTCCTGGCGCCAGTACCATCGCTACCCCAATGAAGTCTGGGATATGCCGTTTTTCCGGCATCCCGATCTGATCCTCATCGACGGCCGCTTCAGGACCGCCTGCCTGATGACCGCGATGCTCCGCATCACGCGCCCCGTGCTGGTGCTGTTCGACGACTATTCCGACCGGCCGAAATACCAGTTGGTGGAACGCCTCCTGCGCCCCGAACGGTTGATCGGCCGGATGGCCGAATTCCGGCTGCAGCCGGGGATGGCCAGGGCACAGGACCTCGGCTTCGTCTTCGGACAGTATTTCGACGTGACCCTGCACGGGAAAACCAAGGGCGTCTACAAGATCGAAGATACGGACAAGAAGGGACCCGTAGCATGACGGCGAAGCGCATCCGCAAGAACGGCGCCAAGAAAGACAGGGCGCAGGACGCGCAACACGCCGAGCGTCCAGACCAGATCAAGCCGGTCGCCAACGACGCGCCGGCTCTGGTGCTCCATGAAAACGCAGCTGCCGCCGCGCCCCGCGACGTGCCGATTCCGCTGACCAGCCGAGCGATCTTCTGGCAGCCTCGCCACCCGGCGGATTCGCCGACCCTGGTACATCTGCCCTTCCTCTTCTGGCTTGTCGAAACCGCGCGGCCCGACCGCGTCGTTCAGCTTGGCCTGGGCGACGGCGTCGGGTTCCTCGCATTGTGCCAGGCGATCGACAAGCTGGGGCTTGAAAGCGTTTGCCTGGGCCTCGATCTGCGGATCGAGGGCAAGCCGGCGCTTTCCGTCGATCAGGCCATGGCATGCGAGACGCTCTATGGCGATTTCGCCTTCGTGGTGAGCGAGGATCCGGCGCATGCGACGCGGCACATGCGGGGCGGGCCGGTCGATCTGTTGCTGATCGATGCGCCAGTCGATGCAGCACTTCTGTCGAGCCTGCGTGCGGCGTGGCAACCGCTTCTGTCCGATCGCGCCGTGGTTGTGATCCACGACCCCGACACCAATCTGGCGACGCCCGAGGC